>JBLHVT010000097.1:0-11384 GCA_047628735.1 Glaciecola sp. | reverse complement strand
AGTCAAATAGATCCCTAACCACAGAAGAAATCGCGAAAAGCTTCGGCTCAACCAATATTTTAGCTGCCATTTTATCCAAAACGAAAAACAAATATCTCAGGGAAGTAGATTCGCAAGGA
This sequence comes from Glaciecola sp., assembly GCA_047628735.1. Lineage (GTDB taxonomy): Bacteria > Pseudomonadota > Gammaproteobacteria > Pseudomonadales > Pseudohongiellaceae > UBA9145. Next base: position 11,265 of record JBLHVT010000097.1, on the reverse strand, counting down.
CCTTAACGGTCGAGCTAGTTAAGGAATAGAGCCACAACCCCAAAAAATAATAGTTCATTGATTACAAGAAGGTTTTTCGGGCTAGCTTTTAATATCGTGGTCGGCCATGTTCTGGGAAAAGGAGATACTGAGCCGCCAACATCAAGCGCAAAACCGCCGATTTTTTAGCAAAATGGCCACATTTAGGTATAAATCTGCGACCAGCTTATGGGTGAATCGACAAATTGACACGAATAGATTGGCATATTGCTATGAAGCCGATTCGCATACACCCGATAATCTCCGTGTTCGCAAACCTAGATATGGAAAACTCACCACCTTCGCCCTAACACCTCTAATCCCATGATTTTAATATGATTTTAGTAATCGAGAATGATGAGCTGTAAAGTAGACTGCTCCAAACCACTCAAAATTGCTCCTCTTAAATTCAAAACTTCCGACATTCTTAAACTCTACTCCAACAGTAAACTGCTATAGTTTCTCTTCGCTTAGCCACTACAAAGACCCAGTCCAAATGCATCTAACTTATTTCTCTCACCACTGGCTTTATACAGGTCTGTGCACCTCACGAATGTTTAAACTCCTTATCCCTGCATTACTAATGACGTTTCTTTGTAGCTGCACTGAGGACCGCAACAATAAGCTGCTTGTAACCGGTGCTGGAGATACCGGAGCGGACATTGTGACCACTGAAGTAACGGCACTAGAGATCGAACAAGGAGTTAGCTGGCAGCTTGCAGAACATCGAAGTCAGACCCTTAGCGGCCTTAGGTACAGCTATAAACTTACAATCCCAGATAGCATTAACAGCCCCATCACAGGCATCCTAACTGTGAGTTTTGATTGGAACGATGAATCAGCGCAGCCGATAGTATTGGACTTTTTATCGCCAATGGAGCGAGTTAAAACGTTGTCTGTAAATAGCATCGAAACTAACTGGCTGGCTAGCAGTGATCATATTGTGATTGCCCCCTCTGCTTTTTCTTCAGGCTTGAATTCAATCGAACTTGAGTTTGATGTAGGCGACGAAGCGTTTAATCGCAGTAGCGATTTTTTATACGCGCTATTCGTCCCCGATCGTGCCCACTACTCGCTCCCGCTTTTTGACCAGCCCAATTTGAAAGGCCGTGTGACCTGGGAGGTTACCGCTCCCGAAAACTGGCGTGTGGTTGCCAATGGACCACAGGAAACAACAACACAATTAGACGGACAGACGCGCTTTCAGTTTTCGGAAACTGAACCTATGCCCAGCTATCTATTTGCGATTGCAGCAGGCAAATTCGAGATTGAGACAGCCGTAATCAACGGCCGCGAGTTCAACATGTTCCATCGTGAGACTGATGCGTTAAAAGTCACTCGCAATAAAGACGAGGTATTTAAACTCCATGCAGATACTTTGGCTTGGCTAGAACAATACACTCAGATCGACTACCCCTTTAAAAAATTCGATTTTGTGCTCATTCCCTCTTTTCAATATGGCGGCATGGAGCATCCTGGTGGAATTCTCTACCGAGCGGCATCAGTCTTTTTAGATGAAACCGCCACGCAGCGGCAAATTTTGGGCCGCGCATCGCTTATTGCCCATGAGACCGCCCATATGTGGTTCGGTGACCTAGTAACTATGAACTGGTTCGATGATGTTTGGACTAAAGAAGTGTTCGCGAATTTCATGGCTGCCAAAATCGTCAACCCTGCGTTCCCTGAGGTAGATCACGAACTTAGATTCCTAACTGCTCATCACCCCTCTGCCTATGCGGTGGATAGAACCGAGGGTGCTAATCAAATACGTCAGCCCTTAGAGAACCTGCGTTTTGCCGGCACACTCTACGGCGCCATCATTTATCAAAAAGCGCCGATTGTTATGCGCCATTTAGAAAACCGAATTGGTGAAGAAGCATTCCGCGAAGGCATGCGAGAATATTTGGCAACTTATTCCTATGGCAATGCAAGCTGGCCAGATCTCATCGCCATACTCGACAAACTTACCCCTGAAGACCTTAGCTCTTGGAGCCAAGTCTGGGTAAGCGAAGCTGGACGTCCTAATATCATGGTCCAACGGCAAGGAGATGACGTGTTAATCAGCCAGCAAGATCCGCAGGCACAAGGTCGGATATGGCCCCAGACACTCAATGTCCGCGCCGGCTCTTTAAGCGCCTCTAAAAACTTTACTATCGAGCTAGGCGAGCAGCCTCAGCGGCTAATTGGGGCTGGCAAAGCCGACTTTATATTACCCAACGGCAGCGGTTTAGAATACGGCAACTTTCTATTGGATGAACGCAGCCGTAATCACCTGATCACTAATGTTAGCCAGTTAGAACCAGCCCTGTTACGCGGCGCCGCTTGGGTAACACTATGGGACCAACTCCTAGCAGGATATTTGGCTCCATCTGTTTTTACTGACTCACTTCTTAATGCCCTGCCAATTGAGCAGAACGAGCTAATCGTTGATCGACTGCTTGGGTATTTAGGCGGTGTTTATTGGAACTATGGGGGCGCTGAGGAGCGGCGAAATTTAGCCCCACAAATTGAAGTCCTATTATGGTCTCAAGTGAACAGCGACAGATCTCGGTCAGCACGCTCGGCATTTTACGCGAGCTATCGTCAACTAGCGCTTAGTGAGGAAGGCACAGCCCGTTTAGAGCGCCTTTGGCTTGGGGAGGAATCGGTAGAAGGACTGCCGTTGTCGGAAACTGATCAGATCGCACTCGCCAGTGGCCTGGCGCTTCGCGGGCTTAGCAATGCCGAGGACATACTAGATCAACAGCGCCAGCGTATTCAGAATCCTGATCGACTAGCACGCTTTGATTTTGTGCGGCCCGCACTGTCTTCAAATCTAGCGAGCCGAAAAGCTTTTTTTGAATTCTTAGCCCAGGCTGAAAACAGAAACCGCGAAGCTTGGGTGCTTAACGGCCTGCAATACCTTCACCACCCCCTTCGCGTCGCAGACTCAATTGAATTCATTCAGCCGGCCTTGGAATTGCTTACAGAAATTCAAGCCACCGGCGATATTTTTTTCCCAAGCCGCTGGCTAGACGTCAACTTGGGCGGCCACAATTCTATCGAAGCGGCTGACATTGTGACTGCGTTTTTAAATGACTCGGAGTCGCTGTCCCCTAGATTAAGATTAAAAGTGCTGCAGTCCTCTGATAGGTTATTTAGATCTGCCGGGCTCGTTTACGGATGGACACCAAACAGAGCGCGTTAAACTGATGATTAAAGATATTGTTGGGCAATGTGCTTTCCGAATGAATTGAGCAGAGGAACTTCTCCATGACTGACATTAAACTGTATACCAACTCCCAGTCACGAGGCCGTATTGCCCACTGGATGTTAGAGGAAATAGCCGAGCCATATGAAGTGGAATGGATAGCCTATGGCGAGCAAATGAAAGGAGCCAAGTACTTGGCAATTAATCCTATGGGAAAAGTACCGGCCATTGTTCACCGCGGTAATGTAGTGACTGAATGTGCGGCCATTTGCACGTATTTGGCCACGAGCTTTCCAGACAAAAATCTTATCCCTGCAGCTGGCTCTCCTGAATTAGCCGATTTTTATCGCTGGATGTTTTTTGCAGCAGGCCCCATGGAAATGGCAACCACCGCTAACTCTTTAGGCTGGACTGTGAAAAAAGAGCAGGAGCGAATGGCTGGTTTCGGCAATCTCGATCACACCTTGAACGCCTTAGAACTGTCGCTGAGCAAGGGGCCTTATATTTGTGGCGATAACTTTACCGCAGTAGATGTTTATTTAGGTTCAGGTCTACTCTGGGGCATGCTATTTGGCACAGTCGAAAAGCGCCACGCTTTTAGTAAATACACTGAACTGCTCTGTGCAAGACCTGCACATATCAAAGCGAACGCAATCAACGAGCAGTACGACAACGAGCAAAGCTAAGCTTTTTCAATCAGTGCTTTTCAAAACTTGAGCTTAGCGGCTTAATTGTTGCGCGAGATCAATCACCACCAATTCCCCTATGAGAGACTGAACCTGAGCTTTCAGCTTATAGGGGTCAATTATGCAAATACATTTACTACGCTGGGCAACCGTTTCACTTTGCCTATTTTTAACTAACTGCGAGTCCGGCTACAACCCGCTCGATGATTACGAGCAGCTAGATCCTGCCACCATTTTCGCAACACCCGATCCACTGCCGTCAACTAGCTATTCGATAGAACAACTTAGTCGCGGCAAGTACTTGGTGGGACTTCTTGGCTGTGGCAGTTGCCATAGCGATGGAGCTCTTGTTGGAAACCCGGTTGAAGGCCGTTTGCTCGCAGGCTCACAAACAGGTATCGCCTTTACCAGCCCATTTGTTGATAAAAACCCTGGTGTTGTTTACCCCCCTAATTTGACCCCAGACATGGAAACAGGGCTCGGCACATGGAGCATCAATCAACTGGTGCAAATGGTACGTATGGGTACCACCGATCATAGCGCTCGCAGCATTCCTGTTATGCCTTGGCCAGCCTTCTCCAACATCACCTCACCGGATGCTCTGGCTATTGCAGCCTACCTAAAGAGCTTAGCGCCGGTGCGCCACCAAGTGCCTCGCAATGTTGCCCCTGGTCAGAAAGCATCAGCGGAATTTATCCATTTTGGAGTCTACCAAAGCCAACAGTAATTTTACTGAAAAACATTCAATGTCTGTGTAAGCTGCAACCGAATTCTGAGGCAAAGAGACAGCGAGCTATCCATGAAACCGACGATTAAGAGATTTCAACTAGAGAATGAGTATTACTTCAAGGAAGGCTGCCATATCATCGAGGTTTCAAACTCGCAAAGTGACGAGCGACTCTCAATTGCGCGAGCAAGAGTCGAGCCCCAGCACACCACTGCTTGGCATCAACTCCGGGGAACTGTAGAGAGATATGTGATCCTAGAAGGCACCGGTACAGTGGAGATAGGTGACATGCCGCCCTCTATCGTGTCTCCCGGCGATGTTGTCGTCATACCTGAGCAAACACGACAGCGGATTCAAAATACTGGAGACATCGATTTGGTGTTTCTCGCAATCTGCTCACCTCGATTCAACAGTGAAATTTATGAAGCCTTGGAATAACAAGCTCGCACAATAGCTTAACGTAGCTTCAACAGCAGACGCTTTAAGGCAGGCGGAGGATCCACCAAGGCTGCAGCCCTTTCCAGATAGGGCAATACTTCTTCGGCACTACTAGGCAAAGTGAGTTCTTGATCACCTTGGCGCGCAATGAAGCGATTGCCCTCAATTCTAAGACTGGCTATATGTCCCCCATAATGCGCAGAGATGCCTGTGTCTATCACCAAAACCTTACCACCAAATTTTGGCAGGATGATTCCGTGCCCTGGCGTGTGGCCTAAAACTATTCGATCTACATCATAAGCGGCTAAAACTGCATCCACATGAACGGCCTCAGCTTCTTCACTGCTTGAAGCCAGCCCTCGATACCACAGTGGCCCGCTATCGCTTTGTGACAGCATTTCTTCATGCTCAATTTTGCCACTGAGCTCATCTTGGATTTGACTATTAATTTCAGTTATCGATAAAGCTAATAGCGAGGGAGAGACACCTCCATGCAAAAACAATGTGCGATTAATTTTTATAATTGCATTATTTTGAATAACCCAAGCACCAAAATTGCCGGTGAAATGCCAAGCTAAACGATGTTCCACAAACCCTAGCGGGTGAACTTGCTGCCATTGATCCCGAAAAACCTTATCTGCCGTAAACCCTTCATCAAGTTCGTGCAATCTTGCAACTTCGCGCTCGTAGTAATCAAAGCGCAGCTTCCTTGCGTTGGGCGATCTCAACGCATTATATTCACCTGGGTGAACATAGCGCAGATCTCCAAGCATATTCATTACTTCATGGTTGCCAATAAGGGCATGCACTCTGCCTCCAGAAGCTTCTGCTTGTCGCTGAAGCTTCATCATATGCTTTATTACTTTGTCTGTGTCCGGCCCCCTGTCAGCCAAGTCGCCAAGTTGGACAAAATGCGTATCACCAGCAATCCAGTTACCCCGACGATTTGTTATTCCGGCATCACTAAGCACCTGTCGATAGTTTTTGTAGTCTCCATGAATATCTCCAATTGCGACAATCTTTGAAATTTCTGTCCATTCATCAGCGGCAAATATGTTAGCGCTAGCAATAAAAATCAACAGCACGACAAAAACTGATTTCAAGTAATCCTTCATAAACCGTCAGCTATTCGAGTTCCTGCAGCTATCGCGCATGCGCTTTTTTACTTTGTTTGAATTTTTTGACATCTCATAAAATTTACTAACAAACCGAAGTGATTCTTTTTTTGTATTTTCCCGCAGCAGTGGGTGATCAGCGATGGCAGCCTCAACAGCACCGTGGCTGTCTCTCGCTATGCTTAAAGCCTCGTCTAACGTATCATTGTGAATACAAAACCCACGATAAACTCGCTCTTTCGAACTCCTTGTACCGATATTTGGACTAGGCCCCGCGGCATAGGAAGCATCTACAAAACCCGTGTTATCGAAATCATATGGAAACGCAAATAGCTCTCCTTGTTCTGACTTTAACAGCCTTGAGTTATGGCAGCAGTCATCACCTACAGGCCCTTGAATAATAGAATAATCAGTGCTTCCAATCAGAAAAGAAAACACTGCCACCAAGCTTGCCTGCAATGAGTTCAGTTCACTGGGCGAAACTGAATTTTCTTTTACTTTTTCAAATTGCAATCGCTTTTCCAGCCGACTTTTATGTTCGATAAAAAAGCCTAAATCGGTCCGGCTAGCATCAGTATCCCCGGCTTCGACGTAGCTGACGTTAAACAGTCGTGTTGCAAAGTTATAGTCGCTAAATATAGAAAACAATTCATAGGCCAGCTGTTCTTTAAGTAGAAAATCTCTATAGCTTTTATACCTGTCGCACTGCACGACAAGTTTTAACCGGTTCTGATTTTCGAATAAAGTTCCTTCGGTTTGGTTTTTTTTTAAGTCGACCCAAAGTTGAGGGTGGCGGCAGTTTTCTTTAGCTAACCTCCAATTACCTCTTACTTCAAAATTTGCGTCGATGAAGATGCGTTCACCTTCAGCATCCATGTAGCTTAGTTTTCCATCGTAGCGTTTCTCCTTATCCCGCTCACTATCAATCAAAGAAAAAGGTGCTTCCAACCTAAGATCGATTATTTCCGAGCTAGAAAACAAGGTGTCCATTTGCTCGGCGGCCAGTATTGGACTAAATATAAATAAAAGCCAAACGGGACTAAAAAGGGCGGCAAAAAACGCTAATGGGACTGCAAAACGCTTAAAAATGGGCATTTCAATCTCCGCAGGGTGCTTGAAAAATCGGTTTATCCATCTTTTGTCTTAACGATTACATCCATCCCATTATATATATTGGCCAGCAACATACAGCGCGGTAATTCCGACGGCTCCATGATATTCTCGAATTGCTAAGTCAGAACAATCAGTATAGGATCGCCGCCACTTTTAATAAGCTAATAACCATGCATATATACTTTTCCATAATAGATAGAAAAACCGTCTACGTTCTGTCGTTGTGCAGTGCTATCACCCTTTTTTGCATGCGCTATGGCTACACATCCAACCTAAACATAACTCTGTTTAGCTTGGCTGTGATTTTCCCTCTGGTCTTCACAATTAGGGAAGCATTCAAACGTCGCGATAATACTATTCAACTTTTGAGTGTTTTTAAGTCATCCCTTAACGCCACTTACTATTGCCTTATAACCAATCCTAAAATGGACGAAGAAAGAAAAGCCTTCATAGCTCAAGAATTGGAGGACCTTTCCACATTATTTTTCAATTCGCTTTACAGCAGTAAGCATGACGCGACTAAAACGCGTTCAAAACTTACCGAGATATTTGAGTTTGTTAAAACCAATCAAAAGACTATGTCGCACGGATTAACAATAAAGATAATCCGCCTTCTTAAAGATGTTCAAGAAAGCATGGAGAATACTATCGGGATTTCCATGCATGGCACACCGGTAAGCCTGCGTGCCTACTGCTTAGTTTATATCTACTTCTTCCCATTCATCTTCGTGCCTACTTTAGTCACCGAGCTAAACCACTACTGTACTTACATCGTTTACATATTTGCCTCCGCACCGGGCTTCATATTAATCAGCCTTTACAACATACAAGAGCGCATGGAAGATCCCTTCGATCAAAGCGGACTCGATGACATCAAAGTTGAAGAATTCAGCTTTGAGCTCCCGAAACCCAACAACCCCAACTTAACCGACAATAAATTTCCAGTATTAGCTGAATAGCCACCCTATTTCGATGCCTGAACACAGTGAAAATTGCTACAATATGCACTCGTTAATGAAGGCATTTATGCTATGGCATCACTACTGCTCAACATCTTTAGATTAAGCGCCTGCTTACTGCTGCTGGGCGCTCAGGCTGCAATGGGCCAGTTTTCTGAGGAGCCAATTTTCAATGTCCAAACCAGCAAGGGCATAACCGTCGACATTTACAGCGAGATCGCTCCGTTAGATATCAATAGGATTCACAGTTGGCAACTGCGTTTGACAGATGCCCAAGGAAGTCCCGTATCCAATGCCCAGATCGAGCTAATTGGTGGCATGCCCGAGCATGACCACGGGATGCCTACCCAACCTCAAATTACTGGTGAAACAGAGACTGGCAGCTATCTATTAGAGGGAATGCGCTTTCACATGCCGGGCAAGTGGCTGCTTGATATTAAACTCACCTACACGGTCGGTACCGAAGACTTGATCGTTGAAACCACTAAAATCGAATTTGAGCTTTGACTAAAAAACTTTTTTTCCCACTCATACTCTGCGCTGCAGCTGGACTTGCTTTCTTGATATGGAGCTATGTCCCCCTGCCTACAGATAACTCATGGGATAGTACCGACATTCGCTTGATTAAATCCCTGTCACTGAGTGCGCTGCCCGAGTTAGCCAAAGACCCCAGCAACAGCGTTGGAGATTTAGAGAGCGCCGCCGAATTTGGGCAGGCTTTATTTTTTGATCAAAGGCTAAGTGGAAATGGCGCAGTAGCCTGTGCAAGCTGTCACAAACCCGAGCTTAGCTTCACCGATGGATTAGAACTTGCAACAGGCACAGCCGTAGGGCCCAGACACACCCCTAGCTTGCTGGGCATTTCTTATAGCCCCTGGTTTTATTGGGATGGCCGCAAAGACAGTCAATGGTCACAGGCCCTTGCACCGCTGGAAGCGGGTCACGAGCACAATACTGACCGCACGACAGTTGCCCAACTTATAAGCCAAGACAAAGATTATCGAAATCGCTATGAATCGATTTTTGGCCCGCTCCCAAGTACGCTGCCCAACGTCTCTGCCACACCACTGGGCAAGGAGGCGCAGGTCGAACAATGGAACAGCCTTGCCACAGCAATTCAAGTTCAGATCAACACTGTATTCACCAATGCTGGAAAAGCTTTGGCGGCCTATCAGCGCAAGATAGTGCCGGGCCACTCTCGTTTTGATGATTTCGCGGACAGCTTAAGCCCTACTTCCAGTGAGGAAACAAACAGCATATTTAGCTCCGCTGAGATAGCCGGCCTTTCTTTATTTATCGACAAGGGACAATGCACCTCTTGCCATAACGGCCCGCTGTTTACTAATCATGAATTTCACAACACTGGGGTCATGGCCATTCGTGGAGAATTACCCCCAATGGCGCGCTACGACGGCGTTCGTATTGCTCGACTGGACCCGTTTAACTGCCTGGGTGAATATAGTGATGCGCAGTCCAACGAATGTACAGAATTGAGGTTCGCTCGGGATGAAAATGAGTTAGTAGGCGCCCAAAAAACACCGACCCTTCGAAATATCTCCGAAACAGCGCCCTATATGCATGGCGGTCAGATCAAAACGCTCAACGAAGTGGTACGCCACTACAACGATGCCCCCACCTCTATGCTCAGTCACAACGAGGCGAAGCCTCTTGGGCTGAGACCTTTTGAGATAAAGCAGCTGGAGGCTTTTTTAATGACCTTAACGGCGCCACTCGCCACTGCTACAAAATGGCTAAATCCACCTAAATAGGGCACAAAGTTGTTTATCTTTAATGTTAAATATCTAAGCTCTACTTGCAAGCAATCATCTATTTAGACGCCCAGAAATCGATAGTAACGACCAATAGAGGCGACCCTCTGCTTTCGACACATAGCCAACCCAGTAGATTTTAAGCAATTTATTGGGATAGATATATCCGCATGGATTTACAACATCATTGGAATAACCCCAGATCTATTTTGGAACGGTATTAGTTCTGTGCAATTGCCACCGCCTCAATTTCCACATCGAGTTTTGGTAATCCCAATTCTGATACTCCAATCCAAGTAGCCGCTGGCTGATTCTGGTGCTTAAAGGACTTCGCCTTGGCATCGGCTACCGCCTGAATCCTATCTGGCCGCATATTCTTGATATAGATATTTAGTTTTACTAACATCATCTACATGCGCTTGTGCGTCACTCAATTGTTTACTTAGATTCCTGGAAGCCAACTCAGCCTGCATAGATATCGAATCAGGAATCCCCTTAGGTCCCGCGCCTACCTGGCCAGACACGTATATAGTTCTGCCTGTCGATGTGGATATAGCCACCGACTGTGAGTACCCTGAAGCAGTAGGATTGAGAAAATTTTTGACGAATGCCTTTTCTAAGGCATTGATTGGCGTGTTCGCCGCCACCACTAAAGTTATTAGCAGTCCTGGCATGGTGCCAATAATCACCAACACAGAGCTTTTGATGATTATTTCGTCCTCTTTATGGATGGCTTGCGCTTTTCTTCAGCCAGATGGGCATGGATATAAGCTTTCAAATTAAACTTCAGCTCTTCAATAACTGCTTTTCTCGCCGACGCGTTTTTGCATTCCAATACTTCAACCAGAAGGGATTCTGATATTGTCACCATGACTTTCGCTACAGTTCGAATGTGTTTTTCTTGTCTGCTCGGAAATAGAACCTTAAGGAAATTCACATTATCATTCTCCCAAAATAGATTGTCCGATCTATTTAGTTGTTCAAGGATAGGGGCATTTCTAAGCCCCCGCCAAAGAGTACTAATTACAGGCGCCGCAAGGAAAAACCTCATTAAGTCGTCTATAGCTTTGTTCTGTAGTTGCTCCCAGTTGTCTAGGTTTGGCGCAACAGTTGCCTGCGTGGCGGATTGCGCATCTAAAAGATACTGTGACAGCAAGGTATAAAAAATAACTTGGACGTTGGGAAAGATGTAGTACACCGAGCCGATCGGCACTCCTGCTACTTCAGCGATTTCTCGCGAAGTAATACCG
>JBLHVT010000096.1:0-11444 GCA_047628735.1 Glaciecola sp. | reverse complement strand
ATGTTTCGGTACTGCTAAGTCTCGCTGAAGTATTGGTTGAGTTTGCGCCGGGCTTTGAAACCATGCCCGGAACTGCACCAAGAACAACGTCTGAAACAACACCTAGTACAACACCTAGTACAACACCGCAATAAACACCGTAGTCGGATAATTTTTAAATGGATTCACCTGTTCTTAGAAAGCTCACCCTTAACGCCGCATCACGAGAATCGAACACCGTAGATGAGCTGGCTGAATTCATGACGACACATTCGAATTCGTTTGTTATCACCGGCGCCGGCATCAGCTCCGGATCGGGTATCCCAACTTATAGAGACGACAGGGGCACGTGGAAGAGTAATCGGCCTATTCAACATGCGGAGTTCATGCGAGCGCATTCGATTAGACAGCGCTATTGGGCGCGCAGTTTCTCCGGGTGGCCGACTATTGAAAAAGCACAGCCTAACTTAGCTCATGTAGAGCTGGCTAACTTAGAGGCATTAAACTTTGTCGGTCAGTTAGTGACTCAAAATGTTGATCGGCTCCATCAGCGAGCCAATCATAGACAAGTCATTGATCTTCATGGCCGTCTGGATCAGGTATTGTGCATGGACTGCGGAGCTCTTATTGCTCGCAGCGATATTCAGGATTGGCTAAAAGAGCACAATACTCATTTGCATGAATCGTCTGAGCTAACAAGGCCCGATGGTGATGCTGACGTTGATGACGGCTTGGTCAAGGCTGTGCAGGTGCCTAGCTGCTACCGCTGTAGTGGCGTGCTTAAACCTAACGTAGTTTTTTATGGCAGCTCTGTAGATAAAGGCATAGTGGCATCAATCTACGAAAAAATTCTGATCTCAGATTCCTTGCTGATAGTGGGTTCGTCTCTGATGGTGTACTCAAGTTACCGGTTCTGTAGATTTGCTGCTGAGAATAACATTCCTATCGCGTGTATCAATCAGGGCCTAACCAGAGCGGATGACCTGCTTACCTTGAAAGTATCAAGGCCTTGCGCGGAATCACTTCAAGCCCTCGCCACTTCTCTTCGTTAATTTTTAGTTTCGACCTTAAGCGCTGGTTGTTATCGTCCATTTTCATTTGCGCATAGATTGAAGATAGTGATTCGCTTACTTTTAAGGTAATTGAATCAGCTAAGTATCAAGGCACACTAGCCGCTTAAATAAAAATTAGATGACGAGATAGTATGAACAGAGCAACCGGCTATCTAGTATTAGCAGTTATGGGAGCGGTTATTCCCGTGGCTTTGTTGGTCAGTTATGAAGTGGCCCCTGGAATGGCCCCGGTTGGTTTTGTTAAGGTTTTTTTGTGAACGCCGCCGCAAGAGGATTTACTGCGGCTCTGCTGATAAGTTCAATAGCGTTCTGGATCTATATATTTTCGAAGCAGGGCGAAGGACCAAAGCCATAACTGTTATTCTATAGGATTGATGTATTGGTCTGTCCTGCGCTTTATCCGCCTTTCTTTGGATGGAGGAGGAAAAACTAAGAAAGTAGTAAAGGCAATTTTTTTCTTGGTGTCAATTGCGAGGCAATTGCGAGGTGACTACCATCTATTCCGACTGAACCGAATCGTGTTAGCAGAATTATTGATTGAAAAATTTGAAACAACAAAAACCTGTCACTTCGCTGACTACGTAAGCGACTATGGGATTAGTGTGTCCATTAGTTTTTGGGATTCTTAAGTACCCGGTTTAAAAAACTGAGCCTGCTTCTTTTTTACGTTTTGACGTTTTTCTTCTTTCCATTCCCCCTCTTTTTCTATCGCTCTGTCCATTAATCAATGATGACAAGGCAGATCCCCCCTGCCCTTGCTTTTTCTGGTCTACTTTTAGCCTTGTATACACCAAAGTCCTGTAGATCTGTTCCAATAATGCTGTGATATTGTCAAAAACTGCTTATAATAAAATTCCGGAAGTATAAATATTCTTTAAAAAGAACCTAAAGCATTGAAATATAAAAATAAAATGCATTCGAGTGATGGCTACTCACTGATTGAACTGCTGATGGCTATTGCAATAGTCGGCATGATGGCATCGTTGGCGGTGCCTGTTTATGCGCAATATGCTACTCGGGCTAGGTTAGTTGAAACATCTCTTCGCCTCGCAAATTGGAGTCGAGAGTTCCATCGTTGGGAAATGGAAAATGGCCGCTTTCCTAACGATAGCCATATAGTCTTGCCGCCCGAGGCTCTTAGAACACTCAATATTATCAATAGCGAATGGCTTGAGTCCACCGCGTTAGGCGGAAACTGGAATTGGGAAGGCGTCGGCGCTTATGATTATGTAGGTATTTCTATTGTAGGTGCTACTGCCAGCATTAGTGATATTTCTCAGCTTGATTCTATTCTGGATGACGGTGATCTTTCTCAAGGGGCTTTTCGGCAGACACCTAACGGTCGTTACACCTATATTTTAGAAGAATAAGCTTTACTGGATAAGTGTTGGTTCGGTGTTGCGGCGGCTTACATAGATCTCTTTATAGCCATAAAAATCTGGGTGCGGGTGAGATACCTTGATGTCCCCGCTTATTCGCTCCAAAATATTTGGTGTGCCTGAATCGTCACAGCGCATCGATTCGTTAGGAACTTGAGCAGACCTTAGCAGTGAACCGATCTCTCTAAACACCAGAATGCACCTCTGTAGTGACCCAATACCTAAATCCTCTATCATATTTTCGGGCTCAATAGACTTGTAGGCCGATTGGAAAGCTAAAAATTGAGAAACCCCAATTATCAAAAGACATACAGCGATAACGGCCAGGGGGAGGGTGTTCGTATTTGAGTGCTTCTTAGCAGGGCCATCCTCAACCGACTCCTCAGTCCGCATTTGAATCGAAGGGCGTTCTGGGGCAGTGTATTTCTTGGTTTGGCTGTCTACGAACTTCTCGTTTTCAGCTATTTTATCGCACGGGTCGCAAAATACATCATTCTTCACAAAATTCGCGCACATTCCGCATAGAGAGATTCCACATTTAGTGCAATTCTCGATGGACTTAGCGTTAGGGTGGAACTCACACCACATTCTATAAACTCGTTAAATTCATGGGTTTGCTAGGCAAATTAGTTCTCGTTCTGATTTATGAGCTACTGTACTTTTCTAATGACTCTACTATTTTTTCGCGCTTAAAACAGTGATCTGGTTGGCAAAAAAACCCCTAACTATTATATCGCCTCACTGGTCTTTTTATTTAAAAGCCAGTTCAATTGTAACCTAAAATCTTCTCTTGACCTGAGACACAATTTATCGCTGAACAATGGGCCCAAAGCAGATGTGAAGCGATCTTTCTAATCAGTGTAGTGTTCTTTGCAAAGGTTTAGAGTTGCGCTGTTCAAAGAATGTTAGGGAGAATCTAAATTGACGTTAGTTTTCTCAATTATGCAGCAAGCATCGCTTTTGCGGGCCTAATACTTGTGCTGTCGTTATGCAGTGATCAATCTGCTGGTCCCACTATGAAAGTTGATAATGATGACAGAGCCGGCTGGATTTCCAAGGCGACGCAAAACTTCAATGAATGGCCTGGCAGTGAATATGCCTCGCAGTTGGGTTTTCATCCGCTCGCAAAAACCATTCAAGGAGGTAAAAGTGACTATGGCGAGTTTGATGATGTTTCTGAGCAGGCATTGGATCGCCAATTAACATGGACAGGTGACAGTGTCGCTAGAATGCAAGGTGAGTTTTACCGTTTTAAGCTCTGTGCCCAAGAACAACTATCCTGAGATATACGGGAAGACCAATTGGAGATCGCCGAGCTTAATCTTCCGTTTCGAAGGCACTCTTATATATTTGGCCGCAATGGCCCGCAGTCGCGCTTACCAAATAGATTAATCAACAGCCATAGGGTTGATATTGTCTTCGACATGGAAGTATATTCCCCTCGCCTACAGCAATCCCAAAGTTATATGTCTCAGTATCTAGAAAGGGCAAAGCTTTGCGCAGCGGAGGGTATTCGGGCGCCGTTTTTTGACTATGATCAAGCAATAAGTGAAATAAACAGAATTACAAGCGGCGTTCCATTTAGTGAAGAAGGGGTTTCAGCATATGGACTGACGTGGTTGAGAAAATTTCTGCTCTACAAAACGCAGGTCTCATGGATGAAGTTGCAGCTGCGGGGCTTACAAGCTAGACAACAGAGGCATTGTTGAACTACTTCAAACCTGGTTTCGATGAAGTTCTGGCGCGACTGGAGGCTGACAAAATCAATACAATTGAATTAGCCCAAAGCGTATCTTCCCTTCCAAATTGGAATGAATATTACATATTTCATTTGCAGACCATGGCCATTTTACCGATGGGCACAGATGAAATCTACGAGCTAGGTATTTCTGAAGTTGCAAGAATCCACCAAGAAACACAAGGTATAAAACGCATTGTCTGATTCGAGCGATCACTACAGGACTTTTATGGGTTTCTTCGTGAAGACGATCAGTTCTATTTTGAAAAAACGAGCAAGGAAGAGCCGACCATCTGGAGATGGCCTAAGTTCATCTTGCCGAAAGGTCCACTAAATTGCCGGACTACCTTGGGGTTTTGCTGAAAGCGGTCTTAGACGTGAAAAGAGTGGAAGCGTTTAGAGAAACAGCCGGTTGGGCCGCGCATTATCGGCGAGGGACTAAAGGCGCATCCAGGCCTGGTACTTTTTATGTCCATTTGGCGGACATGGAGGCAGTGGCAGTTAACCGCTTAGAAAATTTTTCTTATCATGAAGGGGTGCTTGTGCATTATATGCAGCGGTCTGTTCAAACAGAGTTAGAGAATATTCCTCAGTTCAGGAGCAGCGGTAGTTATACAGCCGACGGTGAAGGTTGGGCCTGTATGCAGAGCTGCTTGGCAAAGAAATGGGGGGTTACAAAGATCCTTTTGCCGATATGGGTAGATTGTCGAGCGAGCTTTGGCGTGCTGTCAGGTTAGTCGTCGACGCGGGTATACACGCCAAAAACTGGATTTAAGAAGAAGCCGTTGACTATGCTTTAGCTTATTCGCCAAGGCCAGATTCTTCAGTGGGCCCTGAAGTTCGTCGCTACCTTAATAATCCAAGTCAAGCCACAGCATATAAGATCGGCATGCCAAAAATCACTGAGTACCGAGAAAAAGCAGAAGCGCAGCTTGGCGAGAAATTTGATATTAAGGGATTTCACGATACCGTGCTAGGGTCCGGCCCCCATAACAGCTCAGGACGCGTTAGTAGATAGACGGATCGCTGGATTAATTTTTTAAGACAGATTGTTCTAAGCGCTAGAGTACGGTTTCAATGCCTAGCACAATTAACCCCAGCGCAGTTGACCAAAGTAAACAGGCTAAGGCGTCAAATAAACTATAGCGGATTCGCTGGAATCCGCTTAGTCCCATCAAGGCGGGAACTAAGCTGCGCACTGCTGGTACAAATCGGCCAATGAAAATAGCGGCGCTACCAAATTTTTGAATCAGTTTTTCGCCCTTAGCGATCGAGGTAGAATACTTAGCTGCAATTTTGGTTTTATGAAAACCAGGACCAGTCATTGTTCCTATATGAAAGCCCAGATGGTCTCCGGCAATAGCGCCGACGAATGCTAATGAGCAGACTAGTTCTATAGGGGCTAGATTGTATTGGATTATGAAAGTGGCGATTGCCAATAGCAGGACGCCAGAGATAAATAAACCGATGCCGACGCAGGCTTCTGCGAAAGCAAGAACCGGTACAAGCCAAATTGCATAGCTTTGCCGCGCTTCTAGCCATTCGATAAAAAAAGTGTCGATGGGTTAAGCCTCTGGTGTTAATGAATGCGAGCTAAGCCGTTTATCCTTCGAGTGTTTCCCATCTTTCATAGGCTTGTTCGAGTTGAGTTTGATTGTCAGTCATTTCTTGTAAAGTTTTGCTGACTTTATCGCTCTCATTATCGTAAAAGTCTGGCTTGGCGACCAGGTTTTCAAATTTAGCTTGTTTAGCCTCTAACTTTTCGATGAGCGGGGTAAGTTCTTTAAGCTCCTGTTGTTGCTTGTACGACAGTTTGGGCTTGCTTGGTTCTGCCTTCGCCGGAGTGGGCGGGGCATCCGCCACGGGTGTTGGATCAGCCGGAGTCTCTTTTTCTTCTTGTAAGCTTAACAAACGGCCGCCTTTAGACGCCCAGTCAGAGTAGCCACCAACATATTCACCAATGGAGGAATTTTTTTCAAATACCATAAGACTGGTGACCACATTGTCCATAAAAACCCGATCGTGGCTCACCAATAAGACTGTGCCGGGAAATCCCAACAGTATGTCTTCTAGCAATTCCAGTGTCTCTACATCCAAATCATTGGTAGGTTCATCTAACACCAAAATGTTGGCCGGCTTGCTGAATAGCTTGGCTAATATGGCTCGGTTTTGTTCGCCTCCAGACAAGGCTTTGGCGGGTGTGCGTACGCGATCTGGGGTAAACAAGAAGTCCCCAAGATAGGTAATGGCATGCTTTTTCTTGCCATCAATCTCGATGAACTCTTGGCCCCCACAAATATTGTCGATGAGGTTTAGTTCTGGATCTAGCTGGGCTCTAAGCTGATCGAAGTAGGCGACTTCCAAATTGCTGCCGGTCTTTACCAGTCCAGAGGTGGGCTCTAACTGACCAAGAATGATTTTCAACAGGGTTGATTTGCCTGCGCCATTGGCACCAACCAAGCCTATGCGATCGCCGCGCAAAATAGTGGTCGAAAAGTCTCTGATGACTTCGTTATCACCAAAGCTGTGTGAAATATGTTCAAGTTCCGCGACGATTTTTCCAGAACGTGAAGCGGCATCAACTTTAAAGCTAGCTTTGCCTACCTGATCTCTTCTCTGGCTATGCTCTTGACGAAGCGCCTTTAAAGCTCTTACTCGCCCTTCGTTGCGGGTGCGACGGGCTTTTATGCCCTGGCGAATCCAAACCTCTTCTTGGGCTAGTTTCTT
The DNA here is from genome assembly GCA_047628735.1 of Glaciecola sp. Classification (GTDB taxonomy): domain Bacteria; phylum Pseudomonadota; class Gammaproteobacteria; order Pseudomonadales; family Pseudohongiellaceae; genus UBA9145. The sequence goes on along the minus strand of JBLHVT010000096.1, from coordinate 4,548 downwards.
ATCAAATAATGCGTTGGCTCTGTCTTCCGCGGCTAACTGCTCTTCACGAAAGCGTAAAAAACGCTGATAAGTACCTTCAAATTCATAGAGAAGGCCGCGGTCTAGCTCGACAATTGTGTTGACCACCTTTTGCAAGAACGCTCTATCGTGTGTCACTAATATCATTGCACCGCGAAAATCTTGCAGTTGTTTTTCAAGCCATTCAATCGCAGGGATGTCTAGATGGTTGGTCGGTTCATCTAAAAGTAGGATGTCCGGTTCAAGAACTAAGGCGCAACCTAGCGCAACTCGTTTGCGCCAGCCACCTGAGAGCTCCGACATTCTTTTCTCTGCAGGCAGGTTAAGCTGACTAATTACCGTATCAACCCGCTGACTTAGGCTCCACCCATCATTGGCCTCTAGCTGTTCTTGTACAGCGGCCAATTTGTCCATGTTGTCAGCGTCAAAATTACTTGTTAGCTGGTGATAGGATTTTAAGAGTTCACCCACGTCCTTCAGGCTGCCAGCCACAACGTCATAAACAGTCTCTTCACTGGCGTCGGGAAGAGATTGATCCAGCCAAGCGATTTTTACCCCTGGTCTTAACCAGCGCTCACCGCTGTCTGGCTTTACCAGCCCACCAATGGTGCGTATTAAAGTGGTCTTTCCGGTGCCGTTACGACCAAGCAGGCCTAAGCGCTTGCCTTTTACCAAATTCAACGACACCTCATCCAATAAGATGTGAGTGCCAAAATTGATTGAGATTTTATCGAGTTTTAACAAAGGCATTGGTTAGATTCTTCAGTAGTAACGTATCCGGACTGCAAATTCGCCATCGAAAAGAGATGGCCATACTTCAAAAGCAGAGGAGTCTAAAGCATGTTGGGCCTCGCTGCGAGTAAATGGCGAATTACGCGGCAAAGTGTAGCCCTATTACGGATTTAACTACTTAACTCCAGCCGAGGATTGCACTAACATGTCCGGTAGAATTTGCGCTTCATTGAGCAAATAACAAACTAGATCTAAAGGAATAAAGCGTTGTTAGATGTGCTTATTGTTGGTGCTGGAATTTCAGGGATTAGCGCCGCCTGCTATTTGGAAAAAGAGTGTCTACAAGCGGATTATAGCATTATTGAGGCGAGGGATAATCCAGGTGGAACCTGGGATTTGTTTCGCTATCCGGGTATTCGCTCGGACAGTGATATGCACACCTTTGGCTTTTCTTTTAAGCCTTGGACTGACCCCAAGGTACTGGCTGACGGTGAGTCGATTCGAGAATACATAAATGAGGCGATTGCTGACTATGAAATCGCTGACAAGATTCAATTTGGTAGGAAGGTGATTTCGGCAGATTGGCACAGTGATAAATCATTATGGCGCGTCAGCATTCGAGAGCTATCGGGGGAAATACTGGAAGTTGAAACTCGAATATTGTTCATGTGTGCAGGCTATTATGACTATAATCAGGGCTACACCCCAGACATACCCGGCCTTAAATCTTTTGGCGGCCAGCTGGTTCACCCGCAGCAGTGGCCAGAGGATCTAGATTATAAAAACAAGAAAGTAGCTGTTATTGGCAGTGGAGCAACGGCCATGACTTTGGTGCCAGCAATGGCAGCGGGCGCCGAAAAAGTGGTTATGGTACAGCGCTCGCCAACCTATGTTGTGTCACGTCCAAGGCAAGATATTATCTCCAATATTCTGAATTCAATTTTGCCTGCACAGTGGGCCTATGATGCGGTTCGTTGGAAAAACATTCGTCTGCAAGATTACTTTTACAAGAAGGCTCGAGACAATCCAAAGAAAATAAAAGACCTGCTAATTAAACAGGTGCGAAAAAACCTACCGCAAGGTTATGCAGTGGATAAGCATTTTACGCCCAGCTACAACCCTTGGGATCAAAGAGTGTGCTTGGTGCCAGACGGAGATCTGTTTAAGGCAATACAAAGCGGTAAGGCCGAAGTGGTCACCGGTGATATTGAAGCCATCACCGAAAAAGGCATAAGGATGGTTGGAGGCGAAGAAATAGAAGCGGATATATTGGTGACGGCTACAGGACTAAACTTGAAGCTACTTGGCGCAGCCGCATTCAGTATGAACGGTGTGGGTGTTGATTTTTCGGATCGGTTCTATTATCAAGGAATGATGTTTTCTGGGGTCCCTAATCTCATTCAAACCTTCGGTTATATTAACGCGTCGTGGACACTGCGAGCCGACCTCAATTCTCTGTTTGTTAGCCGCCTAGTTAATTATATGAAGCTACACAATAAGACCAAAGTCACCGCGGAGCTAGTTGGGGATGATAAAAACATGGTAGCTGAAAATCCGTTTAAGGACTTTCAGCCGGGCTACATGCGCCGAGGCTTGCATCTGTTTCCCAAACAAGGAAACCAAGCACCATGGCAAAACACCCAAAATTACCTGATAGACAAGAAGCTATTGGGCGAGGCGAATTTAGAAGATGGCGTGCTGCAATTTAGCTAAGTGTCTTAATTGAGCGCTAGATATTGGCACTAGGTATTGTTGTTACGCACTATCAATACCGCCCATGGAATGAAACTTGGTTTCATAGAAATCGACAATGCCCTCATGGCCGCCTTCCGAACCAATTCCTGATTGTTTCCAGCCGCCAAACGGAGCAACTTCTGTAGAGAACACGCCAGAGTTAGAGCAGACAATTCCATATTCTAAGTTTTCTGAAACGCGCATCACTCTGCCAATGTCGCGAGTAAAGAAGTAAGCCGCCAAGCCATAGTCGGTGTCATTGGCCTTGGCGACAACCTCGTCTTCTGTTTCAAATTGCTGAACTGTAGCGATCGGGCCAAAAATTTCTTCGTTGGCCAATCTCATCTCGTCATTAATATTAACCAGTAATGTGGGTTGATAAAAACAGCCGCCGAGCTCATGCTGCTTGCCGCCGATGACAACGGTCGCGCCTTTGTCTTTAGCATCGGCTAAAAGCACATCCATTTTTTCGACTGCTTGCTTATTAATCATTGGGCCGATAACAGTGCCTTCTTCAAAACCGTCCGCTACTTTTAATCCGGCGATTTCTTTTTTAAGTTTTTCTATAAATACGCCAGCGACTTTACTGTGGACAAAAATTCTATTGGTGCAGACGCAGGTTTGGCCGCAGTTGCGAAATTTTGTTGCAACGCAGTGAATAACGGCGCTGTCCAAGTCAGCATCATCAAATATAATGAAAGGCGCGTTTCCGCCAAGCTCCAGCGACACTTTTTTAACTGTGCTCGCACATTGAGCCATGAGTATTTTTCCGACCTTTGTTGAGCCAGTAAAAGTGAATTTGGCGATATTTTTGTGTTGGGTAAGCACCTTGCCGATTGCCGATGAGTCTTCTCCCACAACTATATTGAAAACTCCAGCGGGTATGCCAGCTCTGTCGGCGAGTTCGCATAAAGCCAGTGCCGAAAGGGGAGTGCCAGAATCGGGTTTAATGACAACTGTGCAGCCGGCAGCCAAAGCCGGAGCTGCTTTTCGCGCAATCATGGCGTTGGGAAAATTCCACGGTGTAATGCATCCCACTACGCCAATGGCCTGTTTGTAAGTGAGCAAGCGTCTGTCGTTGGCAACCGTCGGAATAGTCGCGCCATTTACCCGTTTACATTCTTCGGCGTAGTATTCAATAAAGCTTGCGCCGTATTTCACTTCGCCAATAGCTTCGGCTAAAGGTTTGCCCTGCTCTGCGGTCATCAGCGCGCCAAGGTCGTCGGCATTATCTAAGATAAGGTCGTGCCATTTTCGCAGCAGGGTCGAACGCTGCTTCGCGGTTTTTTTATTCCAAGTTTTAAACGCTAGATGAGCCGCTTGGACTGCTTTTTCGGTATCCGCCACATCTCCATTGGCGACGCTGGCTATCACCTCACCGTTGGCTGGGTTAATCACATCAAATTTTGTGGCGGCCGCTGTCCAGCTGCCATCAATATAGTTCTCGCATTTTAGTAAGGAAACGTCTTTAAGTTTTCGCATGTTTTGCACTATCACTATTAGAAAATAACCGTGGTTAAGCAGGCACTTTAGCGCCGAAGGATAAGTCTAACAAGCTAAGAGTTAGACAGAGTAGATTAAAACTAAGATTAACGGGCGTTTACTAAGCATCTGATTAGAAGTTTGGAGACTGTTTGAATTTTTCGCATATGACTCATCGACTTAGCGCAGACCAAATAAAAACTTACAGGGGGCAGTTTAACGCCGACATCTATTTCAACTAAGCCTGATTCTTCAAGTGTATTCGATTCACCCATAATCATCGCGCCTAGCCCGGCGATCGCTGCAGCTTTCTGAACTAAGAAATCATCACTGGCGAATATTGGCGTGAAATCTGGAATGGCTTTCTCCAACATAGACCTTGGACTAAGCGAGCTATATTGACCTGCCCAGCTGATCCAATCGAGATCCTCCCACGCGCAGGGCTGATGCAGTTTGGCAACGTAGGACTTGGCGCCATAGACCTTGGGTTGAGTCTGGGATTCATACAAGCATTCAAGCCCGGGCTCTTTGGGGTAGTTTGTTCGAATCGCAATGTCGGCAGTTCCGCGGGTCAAGTCCACA
>JBLHVT010000095.1:0-11474 GCA_047628735.1 Glaciecola sp. | reverse complement strand
GCTGAATTTTTCGATTTATCAATGTTCGATCGAGATTGATAAAAATGGAGAAGTGATTGAGGCAACCTTTTCTTAAACTTATAAAAGTGTCGAAGACGCACGTGTCACAAGAGCGCTATCCCACCGCGTACCCGATGTTAATGTCCGCTCTTGGCACAGGCAGCTAGTTGAAGGCCGTTTGCGAAAGAGTAGGTCGAACGGTGAAGAACGACCATAAGCAGGCAGTGGTAGTAGCTGGCTTCTACTTCAGACACTAATCAAGCGCTATATTTGACCTCGTAATCTGTTCGATACTAGTTCTCACTCGGGGCAAAGTACTCTGGCCTCCAAGATAGCTTGCCAAATATGATTTTGAAACGGTCTCTATTGTTTCGACACTGCTTCAAATCATTCCCTATGTGTCCGAATTCGCTAAAGGTTATCTTGATAGGATTATTAGTATTGATGTCTCGGGTAAGGCCATAAATTACCTTTTCGTCTTCCCGCTCAAAAGTTCCAAACATCTTGTCCCAAATTATCAATATCCCGCCATAATTTTTATCCAAATACTGCTTATTTGAACCGTGATGAACTCGGTGTACCGATGGAGTGTTAAAGACCTCGTCAAGCCAGCCGAGCTTGCCGATACGTTCTGTATGAATCCAGTGCTGATACTGCGCTACTAACACTAATGCCACTAGGGCCTGAAATGGGTTAAAGCCCATTAAAATCATTGGAATCAAAAACGCCCATTCGAAAAAACCTTCAACTAGGCTTAATCGGAAACCGACCGTTAGATTGTAGTCTTTTGAACTGTGATGAACACTATGACTTGCCCAGAGGACTCGGTATTCATGCTCAAACCGATGCATCCAGTAGTAGGTTAAGTCAGCCGCAAAGACTGCCACCACCCATGTCCATGCATTCATAGGAATTTGTAAGGGCGTAAGAATAAAAAACGGCAGTAGCGCCACGAATCCAAGCGACGCGAATGCGGTTTTTTCTATTACTTGGTGGGAAATGAAAATGCCACAGTTTGCAAGGCTGTCTTTCCATCGACGCTCTTTACTTGTTAGTAAATCAAGCATGATTTCAAATCCAGTAAATCCAAGATTGATGATGAACAAAGCGGCCACAGCCACCATAATTTGATGGGTCTCAAAAAGTGACGCCAAGTAGTTGATTATCATTTCAGTGGTTGTCACAGGTCTTATTTCTCCGATTTGTTGTTAACTATAAAGTAGAGCAGCTAAAGAACATTTGAAAAATTAGTCCAAAGTACCGCTCCATTGATCGTTGTCCCCATCGTAGTCACTTGTACAATTCAGGCAGGCCGAAGAATCTCAGGTACCAGTGTTTTTGCACTTTCATGACAAAGTATTTACTAAATAAAACCTTGCTGAATGAACGATCGTTCGTTAGTATAGACACAAATCAGCCAAAATGAAAGATGGGAAGTGCAAAAAATCATGAGCGAACGTGAAGACGCAAAGGCGAAGCGACGCCACCTTATTATTAGCGCTGCAATTGAGTGCTTTATCAACAATGGCATTCATCAGACTGGAATCCGTGATATAGCTGAGCTTGCAGGCGTTAGCCTTGGGAATTTATACAACCATTTTGCGGGAAAGGACGAACTCATTGCCGAAATTGCAGTGTTGGAAGGTAAGGAACTTGACGAGTTCGCAGAGATGCTTGATGCCAATAAAGACGCACTTATGGCGATACGTGAATTTGTTAATGGCTATCTTGATTACGCATCTAAAGCAGAGAATGCCGTCCTGACAATTGACATCATTGCCGAGGCGCTCCGTAAGCCCGCTATTGCCGAGCAGTTTGAATCGAATCGCCTGGCGCTTGTTGTAGCCTTGTCCGGAACAATTCAGCGTGGCGTATCTGAGGGTGTAATGCGCGAAAAAATCAACACCGATGAAACAGTAAGATTGCTCTTGGACGCCATTGAAGGTTTAGGACTGCGCTGCGGCCTAAACCAGATAGAGCCATCAAAAACTGCCCGTAAGACACTTCAAGAATTTATCTTTAGAATGTTATCACCATGACAGGCAAGAAGAGATTGGGTGAGCAATATATCTCGCCCAAACGTATTCCTGCTTAAGGGTAGAGGCTTGTTTAACATTACTGTTATTCTGACAATGATCGCGATTAAACGTAATGCCGGAAAATAGTTTATTAACTCGAGTGCTAGAGCCTATTAACCACTGAAATTACTAATTAAGAGAACCCTTATGAAATATTATTCACCATTACTGCTATCCATTGTTTCCTTATTTTCAATCGCCAGCACGGCACAGGAGATTGAGACTCATATTTATCACTACGACCTCACCTCAGAATCCGTGGATGTGGGTAATGTAACAATACAAGTCGTTGAGCAGGCAGACGGTGGGTATGTTGTTGCTGAAAGTACGTCGATTGAAACCCCTGGCTGGCTGGGAGATATAAGCAGTCGTTCAACTCAAATAGAGAACTACTCCTCTGAGGGTGTTTTTTTGCAAGCAGATGTAAAAACAATAAGCGGCAGTCAAGCCTATTGGCGCAAAGCCGAAGTCTCGGGAGAGGAACTGTGGGCGTCCTATACTGAGGTTGAGAATTTGACTGAAAAAGAGGAGAGGGAGTTCATAGGTGCAGCAGTCGGTATTGCTAGCAATATGGTAGCGGGCTTAGGTAATGTTTTAGCGCTAGGGCAATTATTCTTGTCCGATGCTGACGCACCCCTAGATAATGTTCGGATGTCTACTAGCACTTATGAAACCAGTTTTGCGAATCTCCCCTTTTATTGGATGGACAAAGAATACGAGCTACCGGCTGTGTTGAGCCTATTTGATAGTGGCACCTTGGCCGTCAATACATTTGATACGCAGTTCCTTGGGGAGCAGACATTTCAGCTCGGTTCCAAAGAGGGCGCTGTTATAACGTCGCATTATAAATTGACTACCGAAGATGGTCCGAATTTGGAGATTTGGCTGACAGTCAGTGAGCGGAAAAGTCCCTATTTCTATCAGTTGAGCGGTACCGATAACGACGGGCCTTTTCAGATTTTGCTCACACAAAAATAGGTGACAGTAATGCTGATTAAGAAGAGAGTAATGCGTCGCTTTTGTGTCGCTCAGGTATGGTGCGCCCTAATGCTGTGCAGTGGTACCGGTGTGGCGGAGGAAGTGTACTTTCAGGATGGTAATAATCGCCTTGAAGCTCTGTACCTGCTACCGAGTCATGGGCAGGAGCACAAAGGAGTTTTTTTGTTTGTGCATGGTGACGGCCCTTTGGACTATGAGGCGGCGGGTTACTACCCCCTGATATGGAATTTATTGCGCAAGCAAGGTTTTGCGATATTTAGCTGGAGTAAACCTGGTGTGGGAGGGTCCACTGGCCAATGGCTTGATCAATCCATGTTGGACAGGCAGGTCGAGGTACGAGCGGCCATCGAGTTCGTTCAATCACAATACCACTATGAGGGTGAGCAAATAGGTCTTTTGGGTTTTAGCCAAGCGGGATGGGTTGTGCCAGCTGTTGCCAACGGTAATCCTGAGGTGGGCTTTGTAATCGGTATAGGCTTTGCAATGGACTGGCAGACTCAATCTGGGTACTTGACTAAGACCCGACTTGCTTTGGAGGGTAAAACGTCAGTTGAGATTGACCAAGGCTATGAGAAGAGCATCGAAAGTATTGACAGACTCAAGCAGAATCTGGGCTATGAACAATACCTAAGAGATAACAAGGGGGTGCCAGACTTGATGTCTGAAGAGCGGTATGAGTTTGTGGTGATGAACTTTCAAGTCAATGCTTTTGATGACTACAATAACCTCGACCAGCCGCTCTTAATATTGCTGGGCGATAAGGATTTAAATGTTGATATAAATGAGACTAAAGAGAGTTTAACAAAACTCTTTCGTCATCGAAGCAACGCGCAGATAACGATTATTGCTGATGCCACCCATAGCTTGCTGAAAGCGAAAACTTTTAATCAGCAGTCGCCTGGATTGCGTTTTTGGCTGAAACTTATGTGGGCAGGAGAATCTGCACTGGCTCCAGCCTTGCTACCTGTTTTGAATGACTGGATCCACCAGCTAAAAACTATTTAGCTGATGGATGACCAGAATATGTGGACGCAGCGGCACTGACAAGATAATTGCCGCCCACTCCCCCTACCCCCGATTCCTGAGAAGTGAGCCAATAGGTTTGTTCTCACACAATACATAAAGGAATCCAGAGCATGAAGAATACAATAGCTGGTGTTGATCTAGTAAAAGATGCTTTTCGGATCTGTATTTTTAACAACAACAACAAGGTGCCGTCCAATACTGAGATGGCCCATCACGAGTTTCTGACCTGGTTGTTTAAATCAAAGCCAATGACCCTTATGTCTGAAGCCTGCGGCACCTCAAACTACTGGAAATAAAGAGCGATTGAAGCCTGTTATGACGCTCGCCTCATTTCAGCTAAACTGGTGGCGTCTATTAGGAAAAATTAAAAGACGGATAAAAGCGACGCTTTAGCGACTGCTTGCCATCAAATGACAGGCAGCGACCGGTAGCCCGATTAAAGCACTATTGTTGGAATTTAATATTCGTGTAACGCTCACACAAGGCGGTTTGACAGGGGGCATCGAATCACTTTTAGAAGTCGCGAAAAGTGGTTTTGCCAGTGCGTTTAGGCGTGCCCCGAATTCAGCCTGGGGGCTTCATATGGAAATGCTCGACTCAATTCGTCTTTATGAGAGCAGCCTGGAAACTACGATTTCAGAGCATGACGACTGTAAACGTCTGCTTAAACTTGAAGGTGTCGGCACATTGAATGCCATCAATTTTTAGTTTGCATCTAGCTGACCTAGGGGTATTTAACAAAGGAAAAGATGCATCTGCCTGTATCGGTTAACTGCTTTGTAGCATTGCTTGAGCAATGGCACAAGGCGCGGTTATATTGGGAGACATGTCAAAAATACACTATCACAAGCCAACTAAGCACGGGGCCAATGGCGGTGATTAATCAGGTGCTGAAAAGAACCGCCGTGACGAAAAAGGAAGCCCGGGGGCAAGGTTTAGTGGCGCGTAAAGGGGGAAGTTTGCAGCATTGCCCTGGCATAAAACCGTGAGTACCGCTTACGTGATGCTCATGCAGGGGACAGAATACAAGGCGGAGTTGGTAGCCGTTTAGCAACGAGTTTGACAATAAAAATGCCCAACCGAAGATAAAAATCGGCGTGTTAAGTCAGGAAGTTAAGTAGCGCTTCGAGCTCGTACATAAGAATGTATTTTATGTCTTTGATGCAGCTGCTAGATTGTTGGCAGGGGGGCACATAAGTTAGTTCTCGCCAGAGTTTGACCCATCCATCAACAAATAATGTCCTGAGTTTCTCATCTGTTTAAACGCTTAGCTTGTCGATATCCAGCCCGTGGATGCTGATAAGATAACTTTGTATTTTCAGAATGTGGCATTTAACCCAAGCAAAAATGTAACGCTCCCAGCGATTCAACTTACGTCACCCTGATGTGAAAGCTTGGTGACTGAGCCCAAATGTGAATTGGTCTGTCCTATTGAGTTGACTATACAGAGGCTGATTTAAGCCACTGTATTTTGAGCGTTACGCGAGTTTAAATTTATTCGTGCATAGTTTAAGTAAGGAGATGGGTATCAATAAAACTTTGAGCCTTGTGACTTTCGTCGGCATATTGTCGGTCGACAAGGCTCGGAGTCAATTGGGGGCTCGTTTACTGAAGCGGTCATCGAGCGCTATACCGATGAAACTATGCTGTATATCGTTGCCGAAGTTGTAGGGATTATTGTGAGCAGTTTTTTATAGATAAGTAATTTATTGATGAGTAACTAGGGGCTTCAGCCCAACAGCCAGCATAAAGTCTTGTAAAGGGCTTATTTTTTTTGACTCAGAAGTAAGCACCAAGCCTGAAAATAATTTGTCGATCTTTTCAAGGCCAAACTCTTTGGTCAGTTTGAAGCTAGGCGCCTGCGCTTAACAAAAGCTCTAGTTTTAGCTGCTGTCTTAACAATTAACAGAGCTATCAAAGATTTACCTAGCGACCCCAAGTAGAAAGGAGCAACCCCATTCAGGTAAGCATTTGTCATCCCCACATGTGTCGACATCCAGGCCCAGCCGCAAGTTAGGATAAGCGCATGTCCCGCTAAAAAGCAGGCGAAACTCGGGATAATTTTGTTCAGGAAACCAGCATTTTTGCAAATCCCCAACAAGCAGGCTGCAAAGAAGAAGCCTAGTAAATAACCTCCACTAATTCCGATTAAGTGCTCAATTCCAGCCCCACTTTCGCTGAAAACAGGTAAGTCTAAGGCGCCTGAAGTCAGGTACAAGCCAACCGCTAAACTTCCAAGTTTTGGTCCCAATATGGCGCCGGCACATAGGCTGGCAATGGTCTGGGTGGTACTGACAAGATAGCTCCCAATCTGCCAGAATCCGACGTATGACTCAATCAAAAATGGTCAAGCGCCACAGATTCCCTCAAATAATCTAATACGCCGTTTGGCTCTATCACCGATTCAACTTCAGTCATCGTGATATCGAAGATTCGATGTTACATAGAGGCATCGAGGTGAGCTACGCAGCAATTAGTCAATGGTGTAACAAGTTCGGGCCGAAGTACGCCCTGAGATTAAGACGAAAGTATCAAGGACATGGCGATACTTTCTTCATTGATGAAGTCTTCGTGAAGATCTAGGGTCAGCGGCACTCCTTGTGGAGAGCCGTAGATCAAGACGGTGAAGTTGTTGATGTACTCTTAAAAAAGTGGCGTGATGGAAAGGCTGCAAAGCGCATCTTTAAGCGGTTATTGCATAAACATAAAGGCGAGGCTAGAAAGATCGTAACTGATAAGCGCAGAAGTTATGGTGTGGCTCACAGGGAGCTTACTCCTGAAACGATTCCTGAAACGATGCAGTACGCTAACAACCGATGTGAGTTATCGCACGAACCAACTCGGGTGAGAGAGCGGGGGATGCGTAAGTTCAAATCGATACATCAAGCTCAACGCTTTTTGAGCACTCATGCTGCGGTTTACAACTGGTTCAATCTGGGTAGGCATTTAGTGTCAGCCGAAAACTATCGATACTTTCGCTCGCGTGCTTTTGCGTCTTGGGAAAAGGCAGTGGCCTTCTGGGCTGCGATCTTGCTAGGTCGCCTTACTTCTTTTTGTTGATGCTACACTAATTTACGGGTCTACCATCCTCCGGTCAGAGCAGGCTGATCCGCTAATCGCAGTGACCCTGAGAAGGGTCGCACCCAGATTGGCAAATGCGTCCATGTCGGAGCAACGCACGGCGGTAAAACGCAGGTCGAGCTCATTTCCCTTCCCGATGCCTGAATTTAACAGCAGAGGTTGCACGTTATAAAGCGACCAGTTCTGTGCCAGACTCAATTCAACAAGCTGGCTGAGGCCGGCAAGAGCGCTCACGTCAGTAATGTTGTTGTTCTCGAGGCGCAGAACTTTTAATGCATGTAATCGTCTAAGCGGGGAGACGTCTGCAATCTTGTTATTGCTGAGAAATAAATGCTCCATATCAATCATGCTGTTCAAAGGGCTGACATCAGAGATGGCATTGTCATTTAGACTGAGCTGTAGCATGCCACTGTTGCCACTCAGTGCGCTGATGTCTTCTATTTGGTTGTTATGAGCCCATAACAGAACTAGATCATCTAAATCACCCAGCGCACTGATATCCTTAATCTCACTGTTATAGATGCGCAAATGAGTGAGCTTGGTGAGATTAGCCAAAGGGCTGATATCGGATATGGCATTAAGGTGAATGCGCAGCAACCGCATTTCCGTTAGGTTGGCAAGTGCACTGATGTCCGTGATGCCATTGAACACCACATTTGGGTCACGCCCGTCATCCATGTCGAGGTAGTGTTTAAGCTGATGAGGATACAAACCGTGCACATGTAGCTGGCGCAGTTTGGTGAGCCCTGCCAAGGGGCTTATGTCAAAGATTGGGTTTTCACTGGCGATGAGCTGTTCTAGGTTGGTCAATTCGCTTAAGGGGCTAAGGTCGCTGAACCAATTAGTGTGTAGGTTCAGATTAACCAGATTCGTCATGCTGCGCAGTGGGCTGATGTCAGTAATCAGGCGGTTGATTAAATTCAATCTGGTTAAGCCAGTGAGATTCTGAATACCTTCTAGGCTCTCAAAGGGTTTTTCCGGCGAGGGTCTTAAGGTGCCGCCGTAAACTACTCGCTCAATAGTGGTGCCAACAACCAGTTGTTCCAAATTGGCTGCTTGTCCGCAACGCAGTGCTGCACCGTCCGGCAATCCAAGCGCTTCATTAACTACTTGGGCCAGGTCAGTATCGGCGAAGGTGACAATGGCATCTGCTGAAAAATTTCGGCAATGATCCGTGGGTGATAGGGTGGTTTGTGCGAGAACGCCAGCAAGGGGGCAACACAGCAGCGCGATCGCTAACAGTTTAGTAGAAGTAGGACGAAGACTCATGAGTCACCTTTTCGATAGTAGTGTTTGGTCTTTTTTTGAATATGATCAATAAATGTAAGAGCGCTGCAAATACGGTAATGAAATTTATTAGCGGTCACCAAATTCAATTTCAGCAACAGCGATTCCACTCTCGCCGGCAACCGAATAGAGTAAATACGTTTTATCGCCTTCCTGATAGATGGCAGGATCCCGTAGCTGGTGGACCCGCACATCGATATGGCCTCTTCGAGAAGATTCTAGTGGGAGATTAACGCCCTCGTAGTCAATTTCGGGACGCAATACCTCCGCCGGTTCAGATGCGGTCCATTCCTGCCAATCACCCGTTAAATCAATAGTAGAAAGCAGAATTCGTTCCGGCTCTTGTCCGGCTTGGGTAAAGAATACATAAAGTTGATCATCACGAATCAAGAGGGCGGAATGCCTCATGTCTTTGTTAAAAAACTGGGGGCCGGCTTCGAAATCTGATAAGCCATCGGCTGAGCGATACAGGTAACCAGGCATGCTCATGGCGTAAAAATAATCACTGTGCTCAATCACTCGAAAGTAGGGGCGACCTAAATCCTCTTCTCTGCCTTCGAAATTAATGCCATCTTGAGACACAGCTGCACGGGTGAATTGTCTGCCTACATCCCTGCCATGTATGTACATCACTATTTGCTGTAGATCTTCGCGCACGTGCACATCAGGGGACGCGATATGTGCATAGAGAGGCGCATTTGACCTAGGTGCCGATGAACACGGCGGGCAAGTAGTGGGGAATAAAGAGTCTTCCAGTGTTAAGGAACCGGGCGAATACACAGTCCAAGGTCCAGTAACCTTATCTGCATAAGCCATCCGAATATAAGTGCCGCGGTGATCGGCAAAGTACAGGTAGTAGTTGCCAAGAGGATTCTCTATCCAATCGGGCACTTTGATCAACGAGGGGCCCTGAATATTGCTGCCCATTCGAGCATCCATCTCAGGCGTGATGAGTGGTCCATCGCCTAGGCGAGTGACAGTGAACTTGTCTGGCTCTGCTGTTTGTGCAGCAGGAGTCAAGGCAAATAAGGAGCAGAGAGCAAAGAGTAGAGCTAAGATTTTTGTTGTTTTCATAATCATGTTTTCACCGGCAGTGGAGTTTAAAAGGCCTGAATTAGTTTGTTGCCTAAATTGCCTAAATTGCCTAAATTGCCTAAATTGCCTAAGTAACAAAAGCTGCGCAGCTAACCGCAAACGTCTTACTCTATCATTTTCGAAATCACATCTGTATTAGTCTCTGGGTTTGCGTCATCACCTGGATCATGAAAAAAGCCTGCTTTCACACTTACCGAAACCGCCGGACTAGTCTCAGCTATGCAAGCGATAACATGATTGTCTGGGTCATCATCAGCGAGCGAAAGTGGGTGCACGCGGTCACCGTTTTCAAGAAGGATCGACATCGCTGTTCGCTGGGCTTCTGCAAGAACAGCACTCTGAGGTCCGGTAACCCCGCCTTCCCACGTTAGCTGGATCGCTTGTGTGGTTCCCTCCAAACATTCCCCTTCGAGACCTGACGTGTCGGGTGCAAAACGTTCGGCAAGTACAAGGCTAGGACCCTCCGCAAGGGCTGTCACTTTCTCACCTCTCAAGCCGACCAAGGAATTTCCGTCGATATCTTCGAGTTGTTCCACGATCTCTACATTGATGGGCAGTGAACCCTCAATACTAAAAGGCCCAATAAGAAGAACTGTGCGCTGTTCGAGCGGCTCGATTGCAGGGCGCAGTGTTGCGCACAGCGGAGTGACAATCTCTCCAGAGCTGGTTTCAACTGCAAAGGCACTTGCAGAAACTGATGTGGCATTTATCTGGACCGAAAAGATAACGGGCATTCCATCCTGACCTGCCTTGGGCGGTAATCCACACAAAAGAGTGGCTCGTGGTGGTAAAGGATCGAGTCCGTGATAGACAGACAGAATGCGTGCTTCAACCTTGCTTTCCAGCGGAGGCTCTTGAGCAACAGCAGCCATGAAAAAGCAGAGTAATATTATTGTTGTTAGTTGCTTCATTTAAATTCCAAATCATTCTTCTCGATCGATTTATGGGACAGGAGCCCAGAGCAAAAACAAGCAACGCAGTTAAGGACTATCTTACCGGGGGTTGATATCGAGACCTTATTTACATAACACCCCTGCGCGTCCTGCCCCCGAATTATTAATTGAATCTGCCTCTGAAAATAGTGCACCCGCGATTGTAACCCTCGGGCATAGGCAACACATTGTTCGCTTGCTCCCACATTTCATAGTCTGCCAGCATCTCTTCAAACAACTGCGGCTGCTCATCTTTTAGATCGCTTACCTCGCCCGGGTCAGTCTTAATATTGAACAGATGCCACTCGGTTTCGCTCTGCTCGGGTCGATTGATCATGATTTTGTAATCGCCTTTGAATAGTACGCTACTACCCCCTAGCTCGTAGCCAATGGGTTCGGACGGGGAATGAATCTCGTTTGTAGTTCCTGCTAGATAATCCGCGAAATTCGTACCGACTATGGGTTCAACTGTCTTACCGTTCCAGCTACCTTCGTGATCATCAATACCAACCAGGCTGAGAATAGTGCGGGCAAGATCATTAACAAAGGTGAATTCATTATTCATTTCACCACGCCGAGAAATCCCTGGCCCTGACATCACCAAGGGAACACGCAGGCCACCTTCATTAATCTCTACGGCCAGTACTCTACTAATGCCTGGTTCGACACCAATACCAGCTTGCGTTTTGGGGCTAGAAACCTAACCGATGAAATTCCTCCATTTGCTAGCGGTGGCTATTTGGGCAATCTTCACCAGCCCCGGGACGCTATGTCTATGCCAGCATCAATCAGTCGTTTTGAGTGTTGAGTTGTTAGACTATTGAGGCAGTCCAGCCTTTGATTGCTGCACTTATGTAAGGCAGAAATCGGGGCTGGATTGTCATTAATAATGTAGTAGTCTGAGCAAGTAGTGAAAGCAAAGATTTCTCCGCACACTCACTGGAACTGATTATGATTGATCTTCTTTTTGCCGAGC
>JBLHVT010000094.1:0-11537 GCA_047628735.1 Glaciecola sp. | reverse complement strand
AGACAAACAATTTTATACGAGTACGTCTCAACGTGCACTGCGATAAAATTAAAACACAGCTAAAAAAGTTAAAAAAGCTAAAGGAACTAGCCATGAAAATGTTCACGAACGTTGATGTAGACGCTCTCGCCAATTTTTATTTTGAAGGTAAAGTTAGCAGTCGCACGCTAACCCTTGCTAACGGCGAGAAAAAGACATTGGGCGTTATGCTGCCTGGCGAGTATAGATTCGATACCGCTCAGAATGAGCTAATGGAGATTCAGGCCGGAAAAGTTCATGTTCTTTTGCCTGGGCAGGCCGAGTGGTTAACTGTTGAGTCTGGTGGTGAATTTGAGGTTTCGGCAAAAATGGCTTTTGATATTAAAGTTTTGGAACCTACCGACTACTGCTGCTCCTATTTTGAATAGCACATAGATTATTGCGTCATACAGTACACAGATTTAGGTGTATTCAGAGCAAGTAGAAGTTAAGGCTATAGGCAGCGCTAATGCTAATCGAATGAACGTCTATTGGTCATTCTTCAGCATTGGGCAAAGTGCCGTCGTAGTTTTTTCCTCGAGTGGCACCTTGTGCCTGAAGTGATAGGATTCGTCATCCACATATTCCTCACAAATTTCATATAGCAGGCGAATAGCGGCTAAATCATCGGCGCGCATTTGGCTAGCGCGGGGTGGAAAACACATTAAAGCTTCAGGGTTCTCACTGTGACGAAGGCCGAGTCCGTGTAAGATTGCATGCTTTAGAATTTTGTCAATATTGTTTGGATTGATTGCCGAAGGATTCAGTCATACATCAAAGTCAATAATTTTCAGTGAGCCTTGGCTTTAGCTGTGCCTTGTTGTAGCGTCGATAGTTTGCTCATCTATAGCGAAATTTGTTTCCTCTGCCTCCACCGTTGACGCAATATCTATTAGACTTTTATTGGGTGCTGCCGCGCAATAGCAAGTGACTTTATAGTCAAAGACCACTGAGAATCGAACGCCGTTATTTCGAACAAAATTGGTGATAAGGATTCAAACGTTTTTTCAATTGAGAGGAGCACATAATCTGGACAATCTTGGATACAGTGAAAGCGGATGTTTTTACTTCATCTTTCGCCAGTAAACTCCAAACCATAGGTGGTTTGTAAGGTAGGCATGGCTAGAGTAAAAACTAAGACAAAGGAAATACGGGTCTTTCCAAAGACTGTTATAGAAGTTGTTTTGTTCATCACAAAGGGCATCAATGCTAGATTATATTGGTGCTGATGAAGACGTCTGCCGGCCATCTAATTCAAGTGCGGTGGAGGAAAACAGCGATAGCTTAGAAATCGCCTTGCCTGAATAAAAAGCTGGTTAATAAGACTGTGTGTGCGCTCCATTTTTCATAGGGATAAGATCTAGACAGGTTTCTACGAGAAGGCAAAACACTATTGAGCAAGGGCAGATAAGCAAGGCATCGGACACCTGTGCGAGTCCATGTGCTATGGGGTCACTGCAGCCACCTACACAGTAAAGCACCGAACTGCCAGAAGCCGGTGAGGAATGGTCGCTAAATAGCCCGTTGCTAACAACGCAAGCGATAGCTTTATAAACTATGGGATGCAAGGCTGCCCTGTTTGAAAAGTTTCAGGCTATAGACAAGACAAAAGAGTCCGTTAATGCGTAAGTGCCGCACGTAAGCGCGGCAAGAGGGCCGAGAGAAAAAGGGCGGTTGTAACAAAAAAGTGATGGCAACAAACAATTTTGCGGGCGTATCTCCAGACAGAGTGTGTGACTATTATGACTGGGCAGAAACGGCGCAATAGATAGACTTCATCTAAGATAAATTATAGTCTTTAAGCATCAGCCCTACGCATACCTTGTTCGGAGAAAAACCATGTTGTTTCAATTTTTTAGAGTCGCTAAAGTTTTTAGTCGCCCATATATAATAGTGGCTGGCGCGCTAATTCTATCCTTTCCTGCCAGCGCCCAAGTGCCTATTATCCAGCCAGGTGCACCCGGGCAGCCCAGCCGTCAGATTACTGCGCAGGAGGCTTCAGATCTAGCAGGCATTCAGTTCTCTGACGGTGATGTGAAGTTTATGCAGGGTATGATTTCCCACCATAGCCAAGCTCTTGATATGAGCATCTTGGTAGATGGCCGCACCAATCGGGATACAATGAAACTAATGGCTCGGCGCATCTCTTTATCTCAAGAAGACGAGATAGACATGATGCAGGACTGGCTAGAAGCTCGTGACCTGATGGTCCCCGGCATGGATTCTCACAACATGGCCGACGGTGAAATGATGCCGGGCATGGCTAGCTTGGACGAAATGGCCGAGTTGGCAACCTTGCAAGGCGCTGCCTTTGACACGATGTTTCTTCAGCTAATGATAGAGCACCACAAAGGTGCTTTAACCATGGTTGAAGATTTGTTGGGTCAGCGTGGTTCCGCTCAGGATTCAGTATTGTTTGAATTCACCAGCGATGTGACCGCTGATCAAGCCAGCGAAATTGACCGCATGAATTCCATGCTGGCAGGTTTTTCCCCTGACCCACGGGTTAATTTGAGAGCTGGCTTTAGAGATGCCGGCGAAGCCTCATTAAATATGCAGCTGCTTGCTGCGCTGCCGAAACCTGACGGATTTTTTGATCCCGCGAACCCTTCCGGGTTGCCCATGCCGCCAGAGCCAGAAAAAACCGAAACATTGGAACCTGATCCCGACGCAGGGAGCGAGAGCGGCGACAGTGACGAAGAAACCGTGGGGCAGGAAGCAAATAGCAATCTTGTTGAAACACCTGCAGCACAAGCTATAGATGATGAGAACACTGAGCCTCGCGGCGGCCTGTTAAACTTTGCTAATACCGACTTATTGTTTGCCGACGACGTGTTGGTGGTGGGCAATTATCACGGCTTCAATGCTTACGATATTAGTAACCCGCAGATACCTGAATTACTTAGCTCCGTGGTGTGTCCTGGCGGGCAAGGTGATGTGTCGATTATCGGTGACTTGCTGATCATGTCAGTGGAACAAACTCGTGGCCGCTTGGATTGTGGCTTACAAGGCGTGGCAGAGCCCGAGAGTGCAGAACGATTTCGTGGCATTCGGCTGTTTGATGTTAGTGATTTTAGAATGCCAGTTCAGGTAGGAGCGGTTCAGACTTGTCGCGGCTCTCATACACACACAGTGGTAACTGACCCTGATGACGATGGCAATATCTATGTTTATGGGTCTGGCACCAGCAGTGTCCGTCCTGGAGAAGAGCTGGAAGGCTGCTCTGATGAGTCTCCGTTCAAAGACCAAGACTCGGCGCTATTTAGAATAGATGTAATTCAAATACCCCTTAACAACCCATCCCAGGCGAGGGTTGTAGGCAGGCCTTTCATTTTTTCTGACCCAGAATCAGGTGTGCTTGCAGGGCTGTGGGAAGGGGGCGATCACGGACCTGATACTCAGGACACTCGAGTGACAAACCAATGCCATGATATCACTGCTTACCCAGAAATTGGCTTAGCGGCAGGCGCTTGCTCGGGCAACGGTATTCTTTTGGATATTTCCGACCCCGCGAATCCTGTGCGCATCGATGAAGTGATCGATTCTGGGTTTGCCTATTGGCACTCGGCTACTTTTAATAACGACGGTACTAAAGTCTTGTTTACTGATGAATGGGGTGGCGGGTCACGACCTCGCTGTCGCTCGTCCGATCCGATAGATTGGGGCGCAGACGCCTTTTATGACATCGTTGATAATAAGATGCAGTTTCGCAGCCATTACAAAATGCCAGCGCCGCAGACAGACACCGAAAACTGTGTCGCCCATAACGGTTCTCTAATCCCAGTACCTGGAAGGGACATTTTCGTTCAGGCTTGGTACCAAGGCGGGATTTCGGTTGTCGATTTTACTGATTCAACAAATCCAACCGAGATTGCCTTCTTCGATAGGGGGCCGGTAGATGCGCAAGAGTTAATCACCGGCGGCTATTGGTCAGCCTATTGGTTCGATGGTTTGATTTATGGAACTGAGATAGCACGCGGACTAGATGTTTTTTCGCTATCCCCTTCCGACTATTTGACGGAAAATGAAATAGCGGCGGCGTCTTTGCGCTCAGCCGGTGATGTGGTTAACGCTCAACAACAGGCTCGTCATAAATGGCCTGCTGAACCGGTTGTAGCTAGAGCTTACATTGATCAGCTGGTGAGAAGTGAGGTTATAGAGCCGTCTCAGCTAGATGAGTTAAACGCAGCGCTGGATCGTGCTGAAGAGCTAATAGAATCTGACAATAATGATCGTCGAGTTTCCCGCAGCCTAAAGTCTCTGGCGGCAAGCCTTGAGGAAGAAAGCAACCAAAGGCAGGGTACGACTCGTAAGCGCTACACTGAGTTGGCGGTTATAGTGGATGAGATCTCTAGACGCATACGCTAGTAACTTACACTAACAGCTAAGGCTAGTAGCGGAGCAATCCAAAAGCCCCTGTTTTAGGTCTGAAGCAGGGGCTTTTTCGACTATAACGATTCCGATTTTGGCTAATCTCGGACTCTTGCACACTAAAAGCGCTCTCTAGTGTTTTTAGTGCACTTGTTAGGTACTATTCAGCCTCTGACTTTCTTTAAATCAAGTTTATGGAGGTAACTGCGATGAAGGTTTCACGATTACTAGTTCTACAAATAGCCCTAGCGTTGGGTTTTATCAATGCTACGGCTTTTGGTCAAGGTGAATGGCCGGCCGAACCGCCAGCTGAGGCCCCGGCACAGTGGGGTGCCGTTTCAGCCAATTTTGAAGAAATACCTTATCCCTATCCTGTTCAATTTCTGAGCCTGAAGCGCTACGGACAAGATATGCGCATGGCGTATATGGATGTCGCGCCAACTGGCCGCAGCAATGGCCTAACTGTTTTCTGGCAACATGGGATGAATTTTTACTCTGAAGCCTACACACCTACCCTAAAGGCTTTAAGTGCAGCGGGCTTTCGTGTTGTTGCGGTCGACAGAATTGGCTACGGCAAGTCTTCAAAACCCATCATTCCTTACAACTTCAATTTTGTCGCTGCCAACATGAAGTCGCTTTTAGACGAATTGGGAATTAGTGAAGCCGCTATTGTTGGTCATTCTATGGGTGGCATGACCGCCAGCCGATTTGCCATGTTATACCCTGACGTCACCACTCATTTAGTGTTGGTTAATCAGATTGGTTTAACCGATCAGCGTCAAAGCCGTACGTGGGTTGATCCCTACGCTAATGAGCTTGGTGTTGCCACTTATCAGTCAATTCTGCGAGGTCACCGGCGCTATTTTCCTCAGGATTGGCCACCTGCGCACCTAGAATTCGTCAGGCGTCAATTTGGTCAAACTATGAGTGGTGAATGGCCGCGGCTGGCAATGGTTCGTAGACTGCAAGGTCAGATGTTATACGAAGATCCAGTCGTCTATGATTGGCAGCATATAGACTCCAAAGCGCTTATTTTAGCCGGTGAAGAAGATGGCTTAGTGGCTGACTTTCCGGTTTTGGCTAGACACGTCGATAGTGAATTGCAAAACTCTACGATTCTTCTGTATCCGGGAATCGGTCATGCCCCGCAAATAGAAATACCTGATCAGTTTCACAGCGATCTAATTCGGTTTCTAAGATCAGAGCCAGATGAGCCTGCCTCCGAATGGAAATAAGGTAAAAGTAGTTGATAAAACGTCAAAGTTAGCGGTATTTTTTGCGCTAGCTTTGATGGCTAACGCTTAACCTTTAGAATTTAATAAACAAGCTAGTGATAAAAATTTAATCGGTGCATTCAATCTTCAGGATTTAAAAATGACCCCCCATGCTAAATCAGCACTTACGTTAATAACCTTGTTCATGGCTAACGCTGCGGTAAGCGCGGAGCTTCCTGAAGAGATTATCGACATACCCGAACCAACGAGGTTTGTCAGTGAGCATAGCGCTAGATTTAACGGGGTAAGGATAGACTATACGGCGATTGCCGGTGAGACTTATATTAACGATAAAGCAGGCGAGCCCAAGGCCAGTATTTTTACCTTCAGCTATATCAAACAAAATACTGCTTCAGGAGAATCTAGACCCGTTACCTTTATTTGGAATGGTGGCCCGGGGTCAGCTTCAACTTGGCTACATATGGGCGGCTATGGGCCAAAACGCATTGTTGTGCCTTCAGATGCTGAGCATGCGGGCCTGCCGCCATACCTTATTGCCGATGCTCCTGAGACGATTCTCGATGTATCAGATCTAGTTTTCATAGACCCTGTGGGCACCGGCTATTCGCGCGCGCTGGGGTCCCACGAAGGTAAAGAATTTTGGGGTCTTAATGAAGATGCCGATTCAATGGTTGAATTTATTAGAACTTGGATCACTGATAACAAACGTTGGAATTCACCAAAGTTTCTTTTGGGTGAAAGTTTTGGAACGACGCGAGCGGCGTTGGTTGCTCGTAAGCTAGAAGGCGACTTGTCCATAAGTCTTAACGGTATTGTGTTTGTGTCGCAAGCGTTGGACTATCAAGGCTCGACTCCTTATATTCGAGACAACATTATTTCACATATCACCTACGTGCCTACTATGGCTGCAACCGCGCTTTATCATAATAAAGTGACGCCGCTCCCTGCAGATTTGCCCAGCTTTGTTCAGTCGGCTCGAGAATTTGCCATCGAAGAGTATCTGCCGGCACTGTTCAAAGGCTCTACTATTAGCCAGCAAGAATTTGATCAGGTGAGAGACCGTCTTGCCTATTTTACCGGCCTGAGTTCTGAATATATTGAGCGTGTTAACTTGCGAGTGCGCGGCGATCGTTTCAAAAAAGAACTACTTCGCGATCAAGGCTTGGCAGTGGGTTCGTTAGACGCGCGCTACACAGCGGATGAAATAGATGACGTAGCATCCAATACGGCGAGAGACGCGGCCAGTGACAGCATCTCCGGCGCTTATCGTGCGGCATTAATGACTTATATTGCCAGTGATTTAGAGGTGAGTTGGGATCGACTCTATATGGATCCATCGGATTCTGACATAGGCCCCAATTGGCGCTGGCGCACGGTAGCTGATGGTAAGTCTTGGGAGCCGGCCTATGTGAATACTGCTCATGACTTGTCGGAGGCTCTTAGAATTAATCCAGCCCTAAAGGTGTTGGTAGCCTCTGGCTACTACGATATGGTTACTCCATTTTTTGATGCCGAGTACACGTTAAATCGCCATGATATAAAACCTGAGCGGCTGCAGTTTGAATATTATGAGGGAGGCCATATGATGTACGTTAACGAGCCTTCGCGGGTTCGTTTGTTAGAAGACACACGACGTTTTATCTTGCAGCAAACACGCTAATTTGATCGCGAGTGCTGGTTTAAATTTATCACAACAATGACAATAATTTTTTCAAATACAGGCAATAATGACATGAACCAAGTAGTTATCAGTGGCGTGGGATTGTGGAAACCAGACCACTCGATTTCAAATGAAGAATTGGTGGAAAGTTATAATGCTTGGGCAGCATCGGATAATGCAGAAAACCAGGCTGCTATAAACGCCGGTGAGATTTCCCCTAAGCCCTTTTCTAGCGCGGAATTTATTGAAAAAGCTTCCGGCATCAAAAGCCGCTACGCCTATAAAAAAGAAGGCATATTGGATATAACTCGCATGCGACCTAAGATTGAGCGGCGCGGCGAGGACGAGCTGTCCCATCAGGGTGAAATGGCGCTGCACGCAGCGCAACTTGCTATGGAGTCAGCGGGCAAAACAGCTGATGATATAGACATGGTAATAGTTTCCTGTGCTTATACAGAACGGTCTTATCCAGCCATAGCGATTGAGGTACAGGGCGCGTTGGGTATAAGAGGGACAGGCTTTGATATGTTAGTGGCCTGTTCGGCCGCGACTTTTGCATTGCAGCGGGCTCATGATGCTATTGCCGCTGGATCTGCTAAAGCCGTTTTGGTGATTAGTCCAGAGCTCACCTCGCCACAGGTAAACTATCGCGACCGGGACAGTCACTTTATTTTTGGTGATGTCAGCACCGCGGTAATTTTAGAGCCTAAAGACACTGCGACCGCAGCCAACCAATTTAAAATTCTTGGCACTAAATCACAGACCGTGTTTTCAAACAATATTCGTTCTAACTTTGGTTATGTTTCGCGTGCCGAAGATGTTGATCCTTTTATGGATGAAAATCTTTTTCACCAAAACGGCAGAAGCGTTTTTAAAGAAGTGTGCCCGATGGCCGCAGCACATTTACAAGATCAAATTAAAAAAGTGGGTCTTGTCACCACTGATATTAGGCGCTGGTGGTTACATCAAGCTAACCTAAATATGAATCAACTAATTATTCGCCGGGTGCTTGGCCGGGATGCAAGCCAAGATGAATCGCCAACGGTTTTGGATACTTTTGCTAATACGGCCTCTGCCGGTTCGATTATTGCTTTCTGCCTTAATCATGAAGATCTAGCGGTTGGTGACAAAGGTGTCATCTGCTCATTTGGAGCTGGCTATTCTATTGGCTCCTTAGTTTTGGAGAAATGCAGCTAGGGTGTTAACTCTTGCGGCCGCAGCGGCATTAGTAGAGCGGCTTTTTCGAGTGGGCAAGTAGGCAAGCGAGATATCTATATTAGAGAGTAACGTAAAAGCGTTAAGCGAGAGAGAAGTTTTGGCCACCCCCAGCTAGGAAGTGGCCGCAGGGCAAGCTCAGTTCAAATAATAAAATTGCCGGCCAACACTGCTAATGGTAAAGCGATGGCAGTGCGCAGCAAAAAGATCATTGCCATATCCAGAAACCCAAGCGGAATTCTGGACTTCACAACGATGGCACCCACCTCGGACATGTAAATTAACTGACACACAGAAACTGTTGCCACTACAAATCGCGTCAACTCACTTTCTATTGAGGCGCCGATCAAGGCGGGCAGAAACATATCAGTAAAGCCAACTAGGATGAGCGGTGCAGCCTTAGCAGCTTCCTCCAAGCCAAATAGATTTAAGATTGGCGCAAGCGGATAACCTAGGATCGTAAAAAGTGGTGTGTACTCGGCGAGAATTAACGCGAGCGTGCCAATGCCCATGACGACAGGGACTATGCTAAGCCAAAGCTCGGTAATGTTGCGGCCAACTCGAGAAAAAAGTTGTTTCAATGTAGGGGCATTGCTGGCGCGGTTTAACGCCTCACCGATAGCCACCTTAAATAAGCCATTGCTGGTATCAATATCTCTTTTAGCTTCGCCTGCCAATTCTTCAATAAATTCATTACGAATTCGATTTAGAGGCGGCAATCTGGGGGTGATAAGCGCCGCAACAAAACCAATGCCAATTACTGTGAGGTAGTAAGGCACGAATACGTGACCCAAGCCGATCACGTTGATAACGAGAAGAGAAAACGACACCGACACTATTGAGAAGTTGGTGCAAATTACAGCGGCCTCCCTAGCGGTGTAGAAGCCCCTTTCGTATTGCTGCGTGGTGATAAAGACACCTACCGGCCCTGACCCCATCCAAGAGGCAATGGCATCAATAGCGCTGCGTCCCGGCAGATTGAAAAGCCTTGTGAACAGTTTGCTCATTAGCACCCCAACCATTTCCATTAAGCCAAAATCCACTAGCAACGGCAGAAATAAGGTGGCAATGCCGAAATAGGTCATAGTGATAGGAATCAAATTGCCAAGGGTGGTGCCGCTGGTGTTATCGCCTATCAGCCAGTCAGGACCTACTTGGAATAGGTAAGCCATTGCTGCAATAAACCCGAAGGCACGCAGGGGGAACCAGATAGGGTGCAAAGTAAGATGCCCGGCAAGTGCTGGCATTTGGTTACTGAGTTTATGACTGAATTTAAACGCGAGGCTAAAGGCGGTTGAGACTGCAATTAGAAAGCCTGCAAATTGGGAAAGCTGAGGCTTCCAGTTATCGATAAATAGATCGCCCACATAGGCCATGCCAACTGTTATTTGACCATCAACAGAAAAAGGAGTGAGGAAAAACAAGGTTCCGATAAGTGAGGGGAGTAGAAACAATGCCCAAGTTTTAGAGCTATGATTGCTTGTGTTTGGGCTCACCTAAGAAAACTCCTTAAGGCAGTTAATTAAAGTGTCCATTTCTTGCTCAGACCCTATGCTAATGCGTAAGTGGTTTTCCAATCCATTAACCCGGCTTTGATCTCGCAAGATGATGCCGTGCTGGCAAAGCCAACCAAAAACTTTTTTGCTGTCCTGAAAACGAACTAAAAAAAAGTTAGCGTGACTAGCGTAGACGTTCTCAACCATGGGCAAGGCTGTCATTATCTCTGTATATTTTTTCTTCAATATAAGGCTTGTGTCGCGCTGCGCGGCCATGAATTTGAGGCCATCGACTGAGAGCGCTTCAATACCTATCCGCGCGCTGGGGTCTGGAATAGGGTAGGGCGCGATAAGCGTTCTCATATATTCAAGGATTGATTTATCAGCAACAATAAAACCTATGCGTATGGCAGCAAGGCCAAAAGCTTTGGACAGCGTTCGCAAAATAACAAGGTTAGGGTGAGTGGTTATCTCACTTACCAAAGATTGATCGGGGCAAAATTCGCTGTAGGCTTCGTCGACGACAATCAGGGCATCTTCTTTGTGCTGCTTTGCGATGCTAAGGATGTCGGTTGCCGACAATAAGTTGCCGGTTGGGTTATTTGGGTTACAGATGAAAATGATCTTGAGGTTTTGCTGGGGCTTCAGATTTGCCTCCATCTCAAGGCTAAAGCCAGTCGTCAAAGGGATAGATTCAACGGCTACTTGGTGCGCATTGGCAACAAACTCATACATGGAATAGGTAGGAGTTTGAATGCGAATAGCATCAATCCCAGGCTGGCAAAATGTACGAATCAGTAAGTCGATGCCTTCATCCGCACCGCGTACCGCAACGACTTTAGAGTCGTCTATTTTTAAGTAGTCGGCATAGTATTTAGCTAGTTCCTGAGGTAAAAAATCAGGGTAGCGCTGCCAAGATTCTCCGCTTGGCATGGCGTAGGGTGTAAATGGCAATTCATTGGCGTTGAGGTAAACCTGACCTTTACCGCCGATACGTCTTGCAGACTGGTAAGGCTCTAAATCCGCCAATTGGGGGGCTACTAATTTTTTAGCTAAAGATTTCACGGAACTCAAATATTTTATCAATGGATAGGCTGCCAAAGCATATAAGTTAATGGGCTGGAGAGCCAGAGGCTTGTGCAGCCGGGCTATTGAATCTAACTGCTGAATTCAGTTGTAAAGGCACCTCTTTAAGGCCTATCTTCACGCTGAGATGGCAGGGAATGCTTGGCTTATTCTAAATTTTCTTTATAATTTGAACTAAGTTAAGCGACTTGCTTAGCTACTTTCTCGGGGCGGGGCGAGATTCCCCACCGGCGGTAATTTGTAGTGCAGCTTCTAAGTATTGCATCTACAGAAAGCCCGCGAGCGCCTGACTAACAATCAGGGTCAGCAGATTCGGTTAAAATCCGAAGCCGACGGTCATAGTCCGGATGATAGAGAATGGAAAAACACAGCTTTTCGTCGGCTGAGTAATTCGATGCGCCCTAATTCTAGCTTGTTTATTGTTTAGGGTTTCGCTATGAATCTGACACAAACACC
>JBLHVT010000093.1:0-11615 GCA_047628735.1 Glaciecola sp. | reverse complement strand
ACCAGAGTGAAGGGGTTTATAGCGAGAGCCAGTGCAAGGTTGCTCCACTGAAATAGAAAGTAGTAAAGCGCGCTGCACTGTCTCTACTGACGAAATTCAGGGCCTTATATTGACGCGGTGCAGGTAGGTACTGCTTTTGAGCTGACTACTTACTGTTTGTCTATTGACCTGCCCTGCGACTTGGATGACCCGGTCCATACAGTATCTTGCCAGGTCGGCGATTTGTGTGAGCGCCTTGCTCTACAACAATCTCACCATTGACCAGGACGTATTTCATTCCGACAGCATACTGATGAGGGTTCTCGAATGTGGCCTTATCAATAACTTCGTCTGCATTAAAAACAGCAATGTCTGCGTAATAGCCATCGGTTAGCAGGCCGCGATCATGTATTCCCAACCTTCTTGCCGAGGCGCTGCTCATTTTCCGAACGGCCTCTTCTAGTGAAATAATTCCTCTTTCTCGAACATAATAGCCCAACACTCGAGCAAATGTTCCGTACTGGCGGGGGTGAGGTGCACCTTCACCAAAAATGCCAACCGGCCCATCTGAGCCGATGGCACTGGCAGGGTGCTGCATAATGCGATCAACATCCTCAGCGCCAATGGCGTGGTATACAGCAGTTGCTCCGCCGCCTCGGATGATGTCAAAAACAACGTCCGCTGCGTTGGCAGGGGTCGGCTCTAAGCCGCGCTCAATAGTGAGGTCAGCAAGATTCTTTCCTTCCATCGAGCGGTCCCAAGTGTTGCGAGATATAAAAACATTTTTAGGGTGTCCGCCACCGCGGTCAAATAGAATTTTATCAATGACAGCCGCCTTTACAGTGCTTTGAGTTTCAGAGCTATTAATCCGTTCAAGCAGTCTTTCACGGCCTCCTTCTTGGGCCCACTGCGGTATCAGAGCGTTGATGCCAGTTTGGGACGCCGTATAAGGGTACTGGTCGATAGTAATATCAATTCCTCTGGCGCGGGCTTCGTCAACTAACCTAAGACTTTCTTTAGATGCTCCCCAGTTTTGAGCGCCGATAACTTTGTGGTGCGTCATTTGCACGGGGATGTTTGCCTCGTCACCAATACGTATTGTTTCATTGACCGAATCAATGAGCTGCCCAGCTTCTTCTCGCATGTGAGAAATATAAATTCCATTATAGTTCGCGGCTATTTTTGAAAGCTCGATTACTTCCTCTGTAGAGGTAAAGCTACCTGGCACGTAGAACAGGCCGGTTGAAATGCCTAGGGCACCTTGTTCCATGGCGTCACGAACCAATTGCTTCATTTGTGTCATCTCGGCAGCGCTCGCCTCTCTGTCCTCCTCGCCTATGACTAATTCACGAATAGTGCCCTGGCCTACAAAGACCGCCCAATTGGGACTTATTTTTTTAGCAGCAATTTCTTGATAGTGCTCAGCGATAGGGAAGGGAGAACTGCCGTCATTGCCTTCAGTTAGCGTCGTGACACCCTGAAGCAAAGAACTTTCAGCGTTGGGCACATCAAAAATACCCTGCAATGCATGGGTATGGGGGTCTATAAAACCTGGTGTGACAGTAAGGCCTGTGGCATCTATTGTTTGAGTCGCGTTAGCGTTATCTAAATTACCGATGTGGGTAATGCGCTCACCTACGATGCCAACATCGGCGTTATACCAAGGGTTGCCGGAGCCATCGACAATACGGCCGCCCTTGATAATGATGTCGAAGTTTTCCTGAGCAAAACTGGCAGGAGCAAAGATTTGAAGCACTGAAAAAAAAGCAAGCAAGGGCAAGTGTAGATAAGATCGTTTTAAAGTGATTAGCATTAGTTGCTCCTTGGTTTTTTTCTTTACCAGATTCGAACGCGCGCTTCTGGTGGCAGGTATAACTTATTTTCCGGAGTTATATTAAAAGCCTCATACCATTCTTCAAAATTTCTAACCACACCGTTGACTCTAAATTCAGCGGGTGAATGAGGGTCAGACGTTAGTCTCTGAATCAAAGCATCTTCGCGATGTTTCCGTTGCCACACTTGTGCCCAAGACAGGAAGAAACGCTGATCACCGGTATAGCCTTCTATAATAGGAGCTTCTTTACCACCTAACGACATTTTATAAGCGCGATAAGCCAGAGATAAACCTCCTAGGTCACCGATATTTTCACCCAAGGTAAAATTACCGTCTACAAAATAACCGGGAACCGGTTCAAATTGATCGTACTGGGCTGCCAGTGCTGAGGTTAACGCATCGAAATTAGCACGGTCCTCTTCCGTCCACCAGTTCCTTTGGACACCAAAAGAATCTGACTTTGAGCCTTGATCATCAAAGCCGTGACCCATTTCATGCCCAATAACAGCACCAATGCCACCATAGTTAACCGCGGGATCAGCAGCTGGGTCGAAGAAAGGAGCTTGCAGGATGCCGGCAGGAAAAACGATTTCGTTGAAAGATGAGTTGTAATACGCATTGACTGTCTGCGGTGTCATGAACCACTCGTCTCTGTCAGTGGTTGTGCCTAGCCGGCTGATTTCATCTTGATAGTTAAAATTCCGTAAAACTTGAGCGTTGGCAAATAAGTCATCTCGAGAAAGTTCAACTTCCGAAAAATCTTTCCACTGATCTGGATAGGCAATCTTGGGCCGAAAAGACTCAAGCTTAAGTCCTGCTTCTATTTTGGTTTCTTCACCCATCCACTCCAATTCAGCGATACTTTGAGCCAACGCAGTCGATAAATTTTCAACAAGCTCATCTATCTGTTGTTTAGCAGATTCCGGAAAATGTCTTTTAACATAAACTTGTCCAATCGCTTCACCGAGGCCACCCATACCGCCCACTCGAGCAACACCGCGTTCCCAGCGCTGTCTTTGTTCTGGCACGTCGTTGAGAACGGTCGAATAAAAACGGAAGGATTCTTTATCAATTTCTTCCGACAGTACACTGGCGCTGTCCACAATGAATCGATAAGTCATATAGCTGGTCCAATCATCAACAGGTAAATCCTGAACCAATTGAATTATTGGTGCCATGGCACTTGGGTAGCTGACGTTTAAGTCCTGAAGATCTTGGATTCCCCCAGCCGCAAAAAATCTATCCCAATCGAAGCCAGGGTACTCAGCGACAAAATCATCATAGTTCATTGGGTTGTAAGTCAGATCTCGATTGCGGCGATCAGCCCGAGGCCAAGTGTGCTCCGCTATTTGAGTTTCTAAGCTGAGAATTGCCTCCGCCTTGGACTGTGCATTATCTATGTCAGCGAATCCCAACACTGCAGCGATGTGGATGATGTATTCAGCTCTTATCTCCAAAAATTTCTCTGTGTCTTCTAAGTAGTAATCTCGATCAGGAAGGCCAAACCCTCCAACCCTAAGAGCTAATTGATATTGATCCGGGTCACTGCGATCTGCGCCAACGCCGAAACTGAAGGGTGTTGCTGTATTGTCGATCTGAGCTCTGCCGAAGGCAGCACTCAATTCCTCTAGAGTATCAATCTCCGCGAGAGCGGATAGGGTGGGTTGCAGCGGGCCAATCCCTCTCTGATTAAGGGTTTCGGTATCCATATAGCTAAGGTAGTAGTCGCTTATTTTTTGTTCAAGTGACCCCGCTGGGGGTTCTATAGAGCCAAGGTCATCAATAATTGTTCGAACTCTCTCATCAGAGCGGTCAGTCAGAACGTTGAAGGAACCGTAATTACTTCGATCTGCTGGTAATTCATAGGTATCTAGCCAATGGCCGTTGGCAAAGCGAAAAAAATCATCGCCGGGCTGGATACTAACGTCTTGATCGGCAAGGTCTATGCCAAAGCTGCCTAGCTCCGGTGTCGCCACAACCTCTGGTTCTGATGCAGCTGCTGTCGCGACTGGAGCCTCGGCTGAACTGGAGTTTGGCGCTTGAGTGTTATCAGAACCACAGGCAGCGAGAGTGAGAGAGGCTAAAAGCCATGAAATTTTAAGAGGAGTCGACATAAAAAGCTCCGAAGGTTAAGTCAGATCAGGTGACTGTTTAGTTGGCAGCGGGGTGCTACTTACTTGCAGCCAAACGAAACCTAAGTATACCTTCACTGGAAAAATTGGCGAGGTATGGGTCATCCAGAAAACCTCTATTATCTTGAGCAGTTCTGGTTCAAGATAAGATTAATAGAAATTCAATTTGAGATTCCACTTTAACAGCAGGGCTGCGTAGACTGCTTTTTTATAGGTGAATTACTCAAACGCTACATCAAATTACATGCATGGCGTGTAACTCATCTGTAATTGAGTAATGGTTCATTAAAGACAATGATTAATGGCAGGAGAATTAAGTATGACGAAGACCGGAACTGTGACACTGCGCATCATCGCCACAGCCGCAACTGCACTAGCGATGTTATCGCAGGGATTTGCGCAAGATAATGCAACCCCGAACGGTGTTGCCGACGACCGCAACAACGCCTATGCATTTACCAATGCGACCATTTATCAGCCCAATGGAGAGTTTCTTCAAGACGGTACAATGTTGGTTAGCAATGGTGAAATAGTTGAAATCAACTCATCGGCTGCTGCGCCAGAGGGTTACTTTGAAATAGATTTAGAGGGAGACTTCATCTATCCGGGTTTTATAGATGCCTATTCAGGCTATGGCATGCCTGAGGTAGAGAGTGAATCGGGCCGGTCCTTTCGTAGTGCAGAAGTGATGTTCTCAAGTGCTAATGCATCGAATGTAAACGATGCGATTAAGGCGGATTTTCGTGCCAGTACCACTTTTGTTCCTGACGAAGAAGTTCGTGGCAAATATAGAGAACTAGGCTTTTCCTCGGTTCTAAGTTTTAGAGCTGATGGCATTGCTAGAGGAACTTCTGCTTTAGTTACGCTCGGCGATGAAAATGCCAATGAGTCTATTATTGTCCCCGATGCAGCAACTCATTATTCCCTCTCGAAAGGGACATCCAAGCAAAGTGTGCCGGTTTCCCTTATGGGTGCGTTCGCTCTAATTCGTCAAACTCATTTCGATGCTCAGTGGTTTGGTAGCCAAGATCCTCGGCCATTTACTGACCACTCTCTCGAAGCGCTGAACAGCTCGGCTGACTTGCCTAAGATACTCGAAGTGAACAATTGGCATCAGGCACTTACCGCAGATAAAGTTGGCGACGAATTTGAAATGCAGTATGTCCTGAAAACAGCAGGTGACTCATACCAACGAGCCGACCTCATAAAGGCAACAGGTGCCACTTTAATCGTTCCAGTAAGTTTTCCTGAAAATCCTGAAGTGGATGACATCCTGCTTACCGATGGTGTCTCATTTTCTGATCTTAAGCATTGGGAGCTTGCGCCCTATAATCTTAAAATCCTTGCTGAGAATGACATTGAATTTGCAGTAACCACCGATGGCGCCTCTGACGAATTTTGGAACAACCTTCGTAAAGCGGTAGCTAACGGCCTACCAAAGCAGACCGCGTTAGATTCTATTACTCGCATCCCTGCCGAGCTTTTGGGAGTAGCTGATCGAGTTGGGCAGCTGCAGGCCGATGCAATGGCCAATTTCGTTATTACCTCTGCGGACATTTTTGATGAGGGTGCGGTCATCCTCGAAAACTGGATTCAGGGCAATCGCTTTGAAATCAATGCTAATCTTGATCAAAGAGGAGGTAGCTACCAGTTTACTGTTAACGATCAAGATTTAGATTTTACTCTTTCTTTGCGCGGGGTGGCCCCTAGTGCCGAAATAGGTTCTGGAGATGAAAGTACTGAAGTCGCGGTAGAGCTTTTTGAAGACCTTATATCTATGGGCTTCAATGATTTAGAGACAGGCGAGCGTATTCGTCTAACCGGTTGGTCAACAGTAAATGGTTGGCAAGGTAATGGCCGTAGCGCTGGGGGCACTGTTATCGATTGGACTTTAAGTCAGGTTGAGGATAACTCTGACGCACAGGTTGTTGATGAGGTGGCTGCCAGCTCCACTGAATTGCCATCCCCAATATTGTACCCATTTGGTGCTTATGGAAGTGAATCGCTGCCGCAGCAAAACGATTTACTCATTCAGGGCGCAACAGTATGGACCAACGAGGATGAGGGCATTCTCGTCACTGACGTATTGGTTCGTGATGGAAAGATCGCTGAAATCGGCAACGACTTATCCGCCTCCGGTGCCACTATCGTCGATGGTAGTGGTAAACACTTAACCCCAGGTATTATCGATGAGCACTCGCATATTGGTCTATTCAATATCAATGAGATAGCGACTAATTCCAGCATGGTAAGAATGAAAGATGTGGTGGATTCCGAGAGCATCAACATTTATAGAAATTTGGCGGGTGGTGTCGTAGCGGCGCAGTTGCTCCATGGTTCGGCCAATCCTATCGGCGGTCAATCAGCGCTTATCAAAATGCGCTGGGGGCAGGCGCCAAATGATCTGTTAATCGAGGGGGCTGATGAATTTATCAAATTTGCTCTAGGCGAAAATGTAAAGCGCAGCAGCAATCCAGCTTCGGTTCGCTACCCGCAAACACGAATGGGTGTAGAGCAGGTTTTCGTAAATGCTTTTTCTCAGGCACAAGAATATGAAAAAGAGTGGGGCGAATACAATTCTCTGTCTCGCTCACAACAGCGTAACGCAGTTGCTCCACGCCGAGATTTGGTTCACGAGGCAATGCTGGAAATACTTAACAGAGAACGCTTCGTAACAAGCCATTCCTACGTGCAATCTGAAATAAATATGCTAATGGAAGTGGCCGATAGTTTTGATTTCAATATCAATACATTTACTCACATTCTTGAAGGTTACAAAGTTGCCGACAAGATGGCCGAGCATGGCGCTGGCGGTTCCACCTTCTCCGACTGGTGGGGATACAAATGGGAGGTGCGCTACGCAATTCCTTACAACGCTGCACTGATGCAGCAAGCGGGTGTAGTAGTAGCCCTTAATTCAGATGACGCAGAGATGTCCAGACGGCTTAATCAAGAGGCTGCGAAAGCGGTTAAGTATGGAAACGTCAGCGAAATTGACGCCTTAAAAATGGTTACTTTGAACCCAGCTAAGTTGCTGCACCTAGACGACAGAATGGGAAGCATTCTCGTCGGTAAAGATGCAGACCTGGTTCTTTGGTCTGACCATCCTTTATCTGTTTATGCGGCTGCTGATACAACCTGGGTGGATGGAATCCCTTTTTACAGTCGAGAGCAAGATCGATTACTAAGGCAACAGATATCAGATGAGCGTGACCGGATCATTAGTAAGATTTCAGCGATGGACAAATAGGAGAATTATGATGAGAAAGTACTCGGTTAAGTTATCTGCAATTGTGACATTATTATTTTCCCTGCTGTGGTCAGTCAGCTACGCGATTGTACCAATACCGGCAGCTGATCAAAGTGGTCCAATCGCCATTGTCGGAGCGATTATCCATATTGGCAATGGTCAGGTAATAGGCGATGGCGTAATTACCTTTGATGAGGGAATTATTACTGGCGTTGGCTCTGCCACTGACAATATCGATACGCGCGACCACCAGATTATTAATTTGGAAGGGCAGCATGTATATCCTGGCTTCATCCTTGCGAATACGACGCTTGGCTTACTAGAAGTTGGTAGTATTAGAGCCACCGATGATGTCAATGAGGCTGGCGATATTAACGCTAGTGTGCGCTCTGCTATCGCCTACAACACGGATTCTGAATTGATTCCGGCTAGCCGCTTCAACGGAATTCTAACAGCACAAGTTGCACCGCAAGGTGGATTGATTTCAGGTGCGTCTTCGGTCTTTAAATTGGATGGCTGGAATTGGGAAGATGCCATGCTGTCCGAAGACGTGGGCTTGCACCTACGTTGGCCTTCACTAAAACAGCGTAGTAGAAACCAACAGACCGGCATTTTTGAAACCTCCGACAATGAAAACTATCGGGCTCAAGTTCAGCTCTTGAGCTCATTGTTTCAAAGTGCTCAAACTTATAGTGGTTCACCATTGAATCTAAACTTGGCCGCTATGCAGCGACTCATGAATGGTGCAGCAAAACTATTTGTCCACGCTGACCAAGCCAAGGAAATCATCAGCGCTATTCGCTTTGCGCAAAGTTTTGATATTAGCGAAATTGTTCTGGTAGGTGGTATGGATGCCCTCATGGTTAAAGACTTTTTGGTGGCCGAGGAAATTCCGGTAATCTACGAGCGTATTCATGAGCTTCCTGGCCAAGACTGGTATGACGTAGATGCGCCTTTCAAGACCCCGTTTCTTTTGCAGGAGGCTGGGATAAAAGTTGGCATTGGTGGCGGCGCCACGGAATTGCAGTCGCAACGAAACTTACCATTTTTTGCCGGTACCGCAGCAGCCCATGGACTGGATAGAGAAGATGCTCTTTCATTGATAACCAAAAACAACGCTGAAATTTTGGGTGTTGACGATCGGGTTGGAACGTTAGAGACGGGTAAAGACGCTACACTATTTGTTTCATCCGGAGACGCTTTGGATATGCGGACTAGTCAGGTGCTTGGTGCTTACATACAAGGCCGGGAAATAGACCTCTATGGAACTCAGCAAGAACTTTATGAACGTTTCAGGGAAAAGTATTCGAACCCACAGGAATAATTAGTAATAGAAATGCCTAGGAAATACATAGGACTAAATTTGGCAGTGGCGAGCAGGCTTCTTGGGGTGCTAAGCATTTTGTTTGGCCTACTTTTTTTCGCTGGTAATAGCAATGAACTGCTCAAACAAGCAGTGCTAACCGCTGACGCTTTTGCTGCTTTACAGGCGGAGGTAGATTGTCGTGCCGATGAGCTTGAAGAGGAAGGTCTAAGCTTTCGTGAATGTGAGCTGATGCTAGTGCAAGTTGAAATTGCGCTAGAATCCAGTCCCCCCTGGTTTAGATCGGTTCAGCAAATTCTCAGTGGAGTAGGTATTGTAGCAGCCTTGGTATCCATAGCCTTGGCTTTGAGCTTAGGTTCGAACTCGGGCAATGGCTTCACAATGAGACTAATGGTATGGGTATTAGGGGCACTGGTTGTTCTCGACAGCGCTATGTTTATAGCGGCATCTCAAACCGGTCCTTTGCTTAGGGCCCAGTACTTATGGCCTTTGTTATTGTGGTTTTTCATTCACCTCAGCTTGGTATTAGGCGCCTGGGTTATTTCTGAAAATATTAACAAAAAGCTTATGAATTAGGCTGGAGAATTTTGATAAAGAGCACAAATTCAGAGTCCGCCGGTGAATCTGTAGCGTTGTCTAGCGCTATTCGATTTTGCCATTGGCTCAGTGCATTGGCAGTATTGTACTTACTGATTTCAAGTTGGTGGATGCTATCGTTGCCGCTACCTTCAGAAAACTCGACCTTTCGGGAGCTGCCCTTTCAATTGCATAAGAATGTAGGGATTACCTTATTCCTAGTTCTTCTCGCCATGTTCGGCAGCTTCATTCTTCGTTGGATAAAAGAAAATGCTAGGGCCAACTCCAGACGTCAGTTAACAGCCAAAATTGGCCATAGCTTAATGTATCTTGTGTTACTGGTCTGTTGTTTGACAGGCTATCTTTCTTCATCTTTTAGCGGCTGGGGGACCGAACTCTGGTGGTTGCTAGATCTTCCGGCATGGGCGCAAGAGAGTGACGATCTTAATGCCTTATTTTCCGACCTGCATCTTTGGTCCTGCTGGCTACTTCTGTTGTTAATAGCCGTTCACATCAGCGCAGCTTTATACCATTCATTTAGCAGCGATGGGGTGACGGATTCTATGCTTCGCTCATCTAATAAAAACTAAATTGGAAATTAAAAGGTAAAAAAATGAAGGAATACCCTACTTTCGTTACGCACTTGGAATGCAGCTATACCGGTAAAAAGTATCCTGCTGACCAACTGCATGGCTTGTCTGAGGCTGGAAAGCCGCTTTTAGTACGCTACGACTTAGAGGCTCTGGGAAAGTCGATTAGCAAGAGTGACTTAAAAGACAGACTGCCTGAGTTTTGGCGCTATCGTGAATTCTTGCCAGTAAGGCAATCAGAAAATATTGTTCGCCTAGGCGAATTAATGACACCAATTTTGCCGGCACAGAAAACACAAGCCAAGTTAGGCTGTGGGGAAATTCTAATAAAAGACGAAGGCCGCTTACCTACCGGCTCTTTTAAGGCCAGAGGTCTTGCGTTAGCTGTGGCAATGGCCAAAGAGCTGGGGGTGACTCGGATGGCAATGCCAACAAATGGCAATGCTGGCGCTGCTCTGGCCGCGTATTGCTCCCGTGCTGATATAGAAACTTTTGTGTTCTGTCCCGAAGACACACCTAAAGTGAACATTGAAGAGATTGCGTTTCAAGGTGCAAAAACTTTCCTTGCCAATGGTTATATTAATGACTGTGGCCGAATTGTTGGGGAGGGCAAAGAGAAAATGAAATGGTTTGACACATCCACTTTAAAAGAGCCGTACAGAATTGAGGGCAAGAAAACTATGGGCTTGGAGCTGGCGGAGCAACTAAACTGGCAGGTGCCAGATGTTATCCTATATCCAACTGGCGGCGGCACTGGTCTAATCGGGATGTGGAAAGCTTTTGCCGAATTGGAAGCAATTGGTTGGATTGGCTCCAAAAGACCTCGCATGGTTGCGGTACAAGCCACCGGCTGTGCGCCTATTGTTAAGGCTTATGATGAGGGTGCCCGACATGCGCAGCCGTGGCAGGATGCACACACAATAGCATCAGGTATTAGAGTTCCAGTTGCAGTCGGGGATTTCCTAATCTTGGACGCGGTACGAGAAAGTAATGGTTTTGCAGTCGCGGTGAGCGATGAGGCTATTGATGAGGCGCATAAAGAGTGTGCTAAGGAGGAAGGCATTCTGCTTTGCCCTGAGGGCGCCGCGACTCTAGCCGCTTTAAAACAAGAGCTTGCTACGGGCAGAATAGGGAAGAACGAGCAGGTGCTTTTATTTAACTGCGCAACTGGACTGAAGTACCCAATGGAGTCTACGTATGAACGAATCGATTTATCGAAACCTATAGATTACGACTTTATTGCTAACTGTTAGCTAGCAGATAGAGCGCTAGCGAATGGCGCGAATCAATTCTGAACGGGTGAACGCGGAGTCTTCTTCCATGTCGATTATCAAACGGCAACTCCGACGTGGAATGTGTGTCGTGACCTGTACTTCTTCGCGGCAAACTATTCGCTCTTGTGGCGGCACAGAGGCGTTGTATTGCTCGACTTGTGCATCGGTGGGCATGCGAACGGGCTTGGCCAGTTCTAATTGACACGCACTCAAGCTGGCAAGCGTGATTGAAAACAGTAATTGATTGAATATTCCCATGGTTAGCGCCTGAGTCAACGTGAGTCAACGTGAGTCATCGTAATTTTGATTTAAACTGCTGGCATCTTTTGCCATCAAAAGATGTAGTTTACTTTTATTGCCTTGCGGCGCACAAGCTCATCATGATGCTCATGCGCCAGCGATTATACTTACTATAAAATTGCCGATCTGCCCGCAACATTACTGGTAGTGACTCTTTTAATAGAGGATTGTTGAATGACCGCCAAAAACATCGATTTGTATACTTGGAGTACGCCAAATGGCCGCAAGGTCTCCATCATGTTGGAAGAGGTTGGAATGGCCTATCAGGTCTGCCCTATCGACATAACAAATGGAGACCAGCATAAGCCAGAATTCTTGATGATCAGTCCAAATAATAAAATACCGGCCATTGTTGA
>JBLHVT010000092.1:0-11933 GCA_047628735.1 Glaciecola sp. | reverse complement strand
GTGTCTCCCTGTGGCTCGCCATGGAGATCAAAATAGAGATCGCTGCCGCTGCTCCATTCGTAATTTAATTCTTCATATTGCTCGACGAAAAATTTGTATTCCAGGCCGCTATTAGCCGCGATGACAATTGCTGTCGCATCTTCTCTATTTTCTTTATCTGCCGTGTTGGTGTCCATACTTGAGGCGGCATTAGACGCAGGTACTGCAAGAACCGTTAAACCCAAGGCGCCGCCAACACCCGAAGGGTCAATGTTGTATTCAGCGGGAAGCACGACCGTGACAAAAATAACCAAGGCAATGCTGCAAGCCGCTATTAGCGCCTTCACTAAAGTCTTTGTAGACTGAATGGGGAGGTTATCTTCACTCATGCTAGGCTCCAGGTGCGATAATAAATCCGGTAAGTTGATAAAGCGCAAGGATGAAGCCGCCACTCATTAATAGTGTATTGCTGATGGTTGAGAATTTTAAATAACTATCAAAACGGCGCCAGTAGCTGAGCACAATAAGAACAAAACTAAGCGCGATAAATTGACCAATCTCAACCCCCGCATTAAACGCGAGCAAATTTTGTAGCAGGCCATCTCCGCCAAAGCTAAACTCTTGCAGTTTTGTAGCGAGCCCAAAGCCATGGAACAGGCCAAAGATTAATACAGCAGCTCGAGTATCCGGTTGAAAGCCGGTTAGGCGTTTGAAACCGCCGAGATTATCAAAGCCTTTATAAACAATGGAAAGACCAATGACCGCATCAATTAAGAAGGCATTCACTTGGATGTCGTTGTATACGCCGTAAAGGAGTGTGAGGCTGTGACCGACAGTAAAGAAGCTCACGTAGATCAAAACGTCTTTGGTTCTGTATAAGAAAAAGATCACGCCCACTAAAAACAGAAGGTGATCGTATCCTGTAAGCATGTGTTTAGCACCAATATAGAGGAAAGGTATAATCGCCCTGCCTTGATTTGTGATGAGAAATTGCTGTGTGCTTTCATCAACTCCATGCGCCAATAAAGCTGCCGGCAATAAACTAAGCAAGATAAGCCAGAGAAATTGCTTATAGCGGGCTACAGGTTTGGCCATCAATTAATTCTCAGGGTTTTGGTGTGACGTTAGCTATTCTAATCTTTTTTG
Organism: Glaciecola sp.; assembly: GCA_047628735.1. GTDB lineage: Bacteria > Pseudomonadota > Gammaproteobacteria > Pseudomonadales > Pseudohongiellaceae > UBA9145. The sequence goes on along the minus strand of JBLHVT010000092.1, from coordinate 10,808 downwards.
ATTTAGAGTGCTTTGAATTTAAGGAGTGAAGTGTGACGTGTGTAGTGCCGGAGTATATGTTCTAGGTTGTATGAACTACGCAGGATTTTACGCAAAAAAAAGGACACAACTCAAGTCGCGCCCTGTTTACTTTTGAAGCTTGGTATTTCTTATTACTTAATTCGCTTCATTGTGGTGTAGCGATGAGACATTAGCTTTCCGTTACCCCAGTTTTCAGTGCGAGTTACGTAAGTGTCTTCATCAATGATTTTGATGTTGCTGGCATGAGCGTGATAATCCGCATCCACATCCATGTTAGTGCCTTTGGTGAATTTAAAATCAATAACACCTTCCTGGCCAGTACTTGCAAAAGTCATTGAAGGTTGATTTCCGATAGCACAGTAGTGAGTATGAATTAGCTCGTTTTTGCCATCTTGGTGATACATGCTGATCATTTCTGATGGAGTGCCAGCGCCAAATGTTTGCATCACTGAAGAATTACCAATGTTTTTGAATGAAACAGTAGTGCTAGATACAGATGCAGCTTCTCTATCTTGACCCAATTGAACTACTTGCGCTTCTCCCGTCCAAGTACCTTCTAGCTTCAGCATGGTCTGAAATGCTTCGTCTGGCGAGAAACCTTCGCCAGCAAGAGTAGTTGAACTTAGCAATAGCGCTGCTGTGGAAAGTGCGGCAATCTTTATTCTTTTCATTAGTAAGCCCTTAAATATTTGGTGTTTCCCGAGACTATTACGGGTATCAGGGGTTGTCAACTGGAAGTTCTAAAAGAGAATTGTCTGATTGAGGCCTGTGACTGGGTCATTTATAGAGCGTTCGCTCGAAATTTTGGCTATGAAAACAGCTGGTCTGACACCGAGGGCCGTTTAGCTGATTCGGAAGCGTTTAAGTGGGTCTTTTCGTAGTGCCGTAGCTCTTACTTGAGCTACCATCGCTATTCATCAGACGACTCGATTAAAATATCACTTTGGATCTAAGCTTTGTTAGCCCCCTCAAGAATGAGTCAAAAAATCAAAATAACCTCACTTACTGAATTTCTGATCAAGCCGGCGCCCTATATGTGTGCGTTTTTGGTAAGTATCTTCAATTTGGGCCATGTGTTGGCACAAGAAAAGGCTGGCGATGAGCATGCTGTAGGAAAAATCGCAGAAAGGGTTGAAGAAATCGTCATCACCTCAACCCGCAGCCGGCGCAGCTTTGCCCAGCAGCCTACCCGAGTTGAAGTGCTTGGCACCGAGGAGATCAACGAAAAAGTCAATATGAAGCCAGGCAGCATTCGTATGCTGCTTAATGAAAGTACAGGTATCTATGTACAGCAAACCTCGGCAACCAGCTTTAATTCCAGTATTCGTATCCAAGGGCTGGATGGCAAATACACCCAACTCTTGCGCGATGGTATGCCACTTTACGGTGGTTTTTCTGGAGGCTTAAGCTTGTTGCAAATTGCTCCTTTGGACCTGCAGCAGGTAGAGCTGGTGAAAGGTGCCTCTTCAACGCTTTTCGGAGGTGGTGCTATCGCAGGGCTAGTTAATCTCATCAGCAAAACTCCTGGATTAGAGTCAGAGCGCTCCTTATTGTTGAATGGGACTTCCGCAGGGGGTTTGGATGCCAGCGGCTTTTTCTCCGGAATGAATGATGGGCTCGGTGCGACATTATTTACCTCGATTAACCGAAGTGAGGCTTATGACCCAGCTGACAATGGCATCAGCGCGATTCCGGAATTCGAGCGCGTTACGTTCAGTCCACGTTTGTTTGTTGAAAGAGAAAACAGCGAGCTCAGCTTTGGTGTGAGTGCCGTTGTCGAAGATCGTCTTGGTGGCAGCATGGATTACATCGAAGGCAACAGGAATCAACCGGCCTATTTTGAGGACAGTGAAACAACACGCCTAGCTACCCAATTTCAATTCAACTATCACCTAGCCTCTGGCGATGAATTAGTTCTTCGTAATAGTGTTAATTATTTTGACCGAGACCTGCAAATTCCTGATTTCAATTTCTCCGGAACACAAGTCTCAAGCTTCAGTGAGGCCCACATACTCAGAGAGGCTGGCAGGGGTGAGTGGATTGCAGGTTTCAATCTTTGGACCGATGATTTCGATCAGGCAGGGGAAGTGCAGGCACTTGCTCATGACTTCAGTAGTCGTACTTTGGGGGCTTTTATGCAGCGGACTATTTCATTGGGTGAGAACCTGATTCTGGAAAGTGGCTTGAGAGTGGATCACACCTCCAACTATGGCAGTTTTGTATTGCCTAGAATTTCCCTGCTTTTTACACCGTCTTCCAATACAACCTTAAGAGTCGGCGGCGGTTTAGGATATAAGGAGCCCACACCTTTTACCGAGGCGGCAGAGATGCTTCAATTTAGGGGAGTGCTTCCTTTGGATTCGGATAATCTCGAAGCTGAGCGATCCGCCGGAGTCAATATTGATATAAATAGGTCATTCCAGTTAACCAATGATTTGTCTTTTAATATTAACTGGCTTTTGTTTTATACCCGAGTAGATGACCCTCTAAGCTTGGCGCCAGAGGGGGAAAGTCAATTTGTCTACCGTCAAATAAATGATTATCTTGACACAAGCGGAACTGAAATTAATGCGGTGTGGCGCTGGCAGGATCTAAAATTGTTCCTTGGATACACTCATGCCGATGTTGTAGAACATCGGCAGGGCAGCAATTTTGATTCTTCGTTGATCCCCCAAGAGCGAGTCAATTCAATCTTAGTTTATGAGCGCGAAGATGACTTGCGGATAGGATTGGAGGCCTACTACTTTAGTTCCCAGCAGCTTACCGACGGCACGAGAAGTCGGGATTATTGGATATTTGGGTTGATGCTGGAAAAAACATTTAGCGATGACTTTTCCTTTTTTCTGAACTTCGAAAATTTTACTGACACGCGTCAAACTCGCTTTGACCCATTGTTTACAGGCTCTCTTGCGAACCCAGTTTTCAACGGCATCTATGCGCCTCTTGATGGCTTTATAGTCAACGGTGGGGTTAAACTGAATTTCTAGATAATCGATTTGGATAATGGCAGAGCAAGAACTGTTGGTGTGAAAACTGGTGGGGTAAAACTGATAGGACACCTGCCTAGCTGCTTTGTCGTTTAGGCGGCATACATTTTAGGTCGTTAGCTGATTTAAATTTGAATGGAAAGTTGCTCTGGGCTTTTGGGGGATAAATAAATGTTGAAAAGGTTTTTGGTCAGAACACTTAGCTATTGTTTGTTATTTCTATCAGGTCTCGTGCAAGCGCAAGATTTTGAGTTTTATTCTGACCTCGCCCAGCAGTGGTACGACGGCGGTAGTTACTTTGAGTGGACATCAACAACTGCAAATAACGACAGTGCAAAACTCAATGTCTTCTATCAGACCTTTGGCGATAGCTCAAAGCCGCAGTTGTTAATGGTGCATGGGTTTCCAAATTCAAGTTTTGATTTCTACAAGCTTATTCCACTATTACAAGACGACTACTACATTGCAGCGCTTGATTTTCCTGGTTCAGGATTTTCGGATAAGCCGCTCGACGGCTTCTCCTATATGTTAGAAGATAATGCTCGGTTACTGGATCATTTTGTCAGGGAGGTTGTGGAGTTTGATGATTTTGCTCTATTTACTCATGACAGGGGCGTCAGTATTGGCCTTGCCTTTCTAGGACGCTATGTAGATGACTCGAATCTCGAATATCATATCAACTACCACTTTCTTTCCAATAGTGGGATGTTTTTGCCGCTGGCAAACCTAGTGCCATTCCAATATACCCTGTTAGATGCACAAAAGGGGCCGGCTATGATTGCGGCACGCAAAGCGGCGCCGAGAAGGACTAGTGGAAGTCCGGAGCAGCTGGCTTATTCTGATATCTTTCAGTTCAATGACGGAATTAGCGCACTTTTACATGTGGGGCGGTATTTATTGGAGCGCGCTGAAAATGAATTCAGGTGGTTAGACAATCTAACTCGCAGTCCTGTTCCCGTTGCCTACATGTGGGGCTTGCTAGACGATATTAACCCAATTCGGATTCCCAATTATGTTTGGCTGAATTATTTAAACGACCGTGAAGTAGAAAGTTCGTTTTGGATTCTGCCAACGGCAGGGCATTATCCGCAGCGAGAAAAGCCCGAGCAGGTGGCCAAAATAGTGAGAATGGCATTGGCTGGTGAGGTGCCTGAACGCGCATTTGAAAGTGACTTTATGCGCAGCTATGGCGCCAGAAGAGAAGCTGAGGATGGCATCTTTGTCGGACATTCCGATGTTATGAAGATGGAATTCCCTACCTCTATCATTTACACGCCTGAAGGTTACATATCTCAATGACCCACAGAAAGTCTCTAATCTTGGTGAGCCACAGCCTAGCAGATCCCAGTAAGTTGCCTCATTGGGATCTGCTTGAATGGAAATATTTAGTACAGATCTAGGCCTAGTTTGCCGCGAGGAACCCGGTATCCTGCATCTTGCACATAATCGGGCCCGATTGAAGCGATAGTAGGAGTGCCGCTGCCCCGCATAGTTATAAGCAGTTCTCTATTGAGTAAGTCCAATACTCTTTCTACTCCCGCCTGACCAAATGCACCTAAACCAAAGCAATAGGGCCTGCCGATTCCGACGGCTGAGGCGCCCATCGCTAGCGCCTTGTAGATATCGGTGCCGCGGCGAAATCCGCCATCAACAACTATTGGCACTCGGCCGTTTACGGCATTAATAATTTCAGGCAAGCACTCAATGGTTCCTAGCCCAGTTTCGGTGGCGCGCCCACCGTGGTTGGAGACCCATATTCCGTCGGCACCATTTTGCACCGCGAGAGCCGCGTCCGCGCCGACTTCGATCCCTTTAATAACTACATTCATGTTGGTCACTTCTTTCATGCGGCCGATGACATCCCAGGTCAATTGCGAGCTGTTGAGGCCAACGCCCTGCATGTTGAAACCTTCAAGCATAGGTTTGGCCTGCCCTTGATGGCAGGACGAGCAGTTGCGAGTGTCGTCACGGGTTAGAAATTGGCTGGTTTCAGTGTTGCGCCCACCTGGTAAGTCGATAGTTAGGCAGACAGTAGTGCATCCCGCCGCCTCGGCTCTTTGTAGCATTGCAACGGTGTATTCCCAGCGAGTGGTTGGATAAAGCTGATGCCATATAGGCGCGCCCCGCGCTTCGCTTACCTTCTCCACAGAGGTTGAGGACTGCGTAGACAGAACCATGTGGTGGCCTTTTGCCGCTGCAGCCCTAGCTGTGCCCAGTTCGGCATCCCCATGGTATGCCCCTTGACTGCCTACTGGGCAAAGAAAAATAGGTGAACTCGCCTCAGAGCCCAAAACGTTAACCGATGTATCGGTTTGGCTGACATCTACAAGTCGTCTGGGTCTTATTTGAAAGCGAGAAAATCCGGCGCGGTTTGCTCTTAAGGTCAGGTCACTGTCGACACCGGTTGCTAGATAGCCTAGATGCGCTGGAGGAATTTTTTCTCGCGCAATGGCTTCCATTTCGAAAACATTAATGACCTCCGATGGGTCCTTGATGCGTTCGCCAATCGTCTCTTCTACTTCCTGAGCAAAAGCACAATAATTGGTGAGCAACGGGCTAGCTGCTAAAAACTTAAGGAAATCTCGACGTTGGGCCATACTGCTCTCCGAAAAACTGACTATTGATTCTGATTTTGATTCTTATTTAGGCCGTAAAGCTATCTTTATGTCCGCAAGATGTCCAGTCAAAGGGGCCCGTAATTACGTCCATTGATCATGGCTTTGCCGATTATCCAACTATGTATGCCAATTACGCTAGCCATATAGACAGATTCATTAGATGCGCAGAGGACTAATTCGAGTTAAGGTAAAAAATACAGCGAGATCATAATAATAAACTAAGCCTTTGTTTTGTTGACCATCTTTCACAGCGTCTCAAGCTGCTGGCAGCTGCACCGAGCGGGAAGATTAGGTGTGCGATTGCGCTTAATTACATGCTAGGTCAACGGTTTGTGGTAGTTCAAAACAATTGGTTTAATACTCTGAGACTGGGAGCGAAAGAATGAAAAAATCATTTAGTTATGTCGCAGCATTGGCTGTGTTCACGGGGGCGATATTTGCTGTGGCAGCGCAAGATTACCAGGCACCAAAAACACTCTTTGGGGTGCCCGATGTTCAAGGTGTCTGGACCTATCAAACCAGGACTTCTTTGCAGCGGCCAGAGCTTTACGAGACATTGGAAATAGACAAAGAAACGATGCTGGAAAAAATGATTTCCACGGATGAGTACAATAAGATTCTTGCCGAAACCGGCGCTGAGGGCCCCAGCGGCGGTGCGGTTGGTGCTTATAATGATTTCTGGTTTGCGCCGGGAGATGCCTTAGCGTTTATGAATGGGAAGTACCGCACTTCGCTAATTGTAGATCCAGCTGACGGACAGATTCCTTGGCAAGAAGAGGGTCAGAAAACTCGTCAGTCTCAGCGTAAAAACTTGTTAATGGGTAATGAGCGAAGTGATGGGCCGGAAGGCCGAGCTCTAGCAGACCGCTGCCTTGTTAGCTATGCATCCACTATGCCCTTTGTAAGTAGTTTCTATAACAACAATATGCAAATAGTGCAGACACCTGGTCATGTTATGCTGCTAGCTGAAATGGTACACAATGTTCGTGTTGTTCGCATCGATGCAGATTTTCGCAATCTTGGGTTCCGGCAATGGCTGGGGGATTCAATCGGTTATTATGAGGAAGACACCTTGGTTGTAATCACCAAAAACTTCAGCCCTTGGCAGATAAAGGAACATTTAATTTCTGAGAATGTAACGTTAACAGAGCGTTTTAGAAGAGTTGCCGAGGACGAAATGCATTACTCTTTTACTATTGAGGATCCGGAACTTTATACTCAAGCATGGACAGCTGAAATGCCGATGACAACACTAGATGAGCAGTTATATGAGTACGCCTGTCACGAGGGTAATTATTCTCTCCCCGCTATTTTAGCTGGTGCGCGCCGTGAGGAAGTTGATGCGGCAGATGATTAGTAAGCATTCAAAAAGTTAATTCTGTGAAATAAAAAAGGGCCGTCTGGCCCTTTTTTATTTGTTGATTCAATCGGTGTCTGTGGAGGGAGCATACCCAGGCTCTGATGCTAAGTGCCAAGAACTGACTCCAATACCACGGTCTTAGTTTCTAAGTGGCGGCTCGAGCTGATGGAGCCGGAAAAATACATCGACGTGAGAGTGTTCCGCGATCGAAAGGCTGCCATCTTATTTTAGTCTGACCAAGTCGGTCAGCTATTACGTGCAAAACATGAGGGTGAAAACCCATGCCGATGTGACTGCCAAAAACTTCTACGTTTTCATTTGTCTTTTCAACGTGCTCAATGCAAGACTGCCAAGGCACGACACCATCGGTCTTGCTGTAAACGGCAGTACAAGGAACAGGAGGTGCTATTTTAGGGTCTGTAGTGAGTCGCTGCTTTTGCGCATTCTCTGGTGTTACCCCGGCCATCATCTTAAAAAGCCTTGTAAGAAATGGGTGTGATGTACCATTAGAGAGAGAGCCAAATGGACTGCCTAGGGTGATGACCATTCTCACTGATTCAGGGTTCAAGCGAGCAAGTTCTCTAGCATAAACTCCACCTAAACTCTGGCCAATAATGGTTATAGGTGTGGTACTTTGAGCGGCTAGGGTTTCAAAATTACGAATCAAATCTTCGTGTTGAGATTGACCGCCGTTGTTGCGGCCAAGATCCCAAGGCAAAGCCTCGTAACCCAAGGTGCTGATGAAACGCCTTAGAATAGAGGTAGATCTATCCCCTCCCATAAACCCAGGAATCACAAGGACTTTATGACCATCGGCCTTAGGTGCTTGGGCAATCAATAAAGGCAAGGTCAGGGGCAGCGCGCTCGCTTCAATTCCCGCACGAATTAACTCGCTTAATGCGATCAGTCCAGAAGGTGGTGCACTCGGGCCATCGACTTCTTTGTACGCGATGTTCAATAGATATCTCCCTTTAAATTTTAACTTTGCCGCCTGCTTGATCACTTAAACCATCAACATCGAAAGTCATCATAACTAAGTCATGAGAAACACCCTTACGGTCAACAATAAAATCAGCTAGCAGTGCCTCCGCTACAAAACCCAGTTTCCCGAAAGCAGTTTGGGCGTCGTTCTGTTCTGATGTCATACGCGCTAAAATCTTAGTTAGTTCATTATGACGTGCAATATCGAAGATATGTGAGATCAACAGCCGGCCTAGCCCTTGGCTACGCATGTGTGGGGCTATGTTTACGCGTATTTCGCCCACTTTACGGGTCCAGGGGGCGGTTTCTTTATGAACGGTGGCATAGCCGACGAGCTCATCACCGGCGTAGGCTACTAGAGAAATTGAGCTGCCAGTCTTTATGTTGTTCAGCCACCCATCGATTGATTCTTTTTGAGTTAAATCAATAGTCAAAAAGAGTAAATCTTCTTCAGGTAGCTGTTTCGCAAAGGCCATGATGGCGGAACGATCGTCCGCATGCATAGCTTTAAGCGTTATAGACTTGCCGCTTTTAAGCTCTGCGGTTTGAGGGTAGTCACTGAGTGGATCACTTGCTGTTTTTTTCGTCATCAGTTTTCTTTAGTTTCCGCTAAGTTGTTCTGCATGGTCTCGTGCCTCGGCCAACAACTCATCGAATGCATCATTGGTGGCTTGGGTAAGTACTTCTATATCGGGCATTAGTCGAGGTTCGCAAATATAGTTGATAAAGAGCTTTTTATTATAACTTAAGACAGTGGTGCTGAACCCAACGTTGCCGCTGAGTATAAGTAAGCCAACAGTTTCAAGAACTTTGTGTCCAGCTAAATAGAGAGGAACTTGCACGCCAGGTACATTGGTGCAGATAAAGTTAATTCCTGGGTTCGGCGGTCTCCAGCCAAGGTCGGGCATAATCGGTAGTGGAAATTGAGCGGCCCAAACTGTTGGGTCTAAGTCGGTGCCGACCAGCTGAGTCGGCGCCATAGCTAGAGGCCAGACGCCGTTTGCCGCCTCAGTGGTGAGGGTCATTGCCTGCGCATCTTGGTTTTCTTTAATGCCTCCCATCTCCGTGCAAACAGCAGCTAATCGGCTTCGCGCAGCCATTGGCCATGCTGGTAACAGCGGGAAAATAGCGGACACCTGATTTCCCAAAGCACCTTTCAAATCTTCGGTACGAACATTCACCGGGCACATAATGCGCATGTGCTTGTTTTCGACAGATTGTTTACGGTTTTTAAGGTACCTCGCCATCCCTTCGCTGACGACTGACAATACGACATCGTTGATTGTGCCACCGAACGCTCGGCGAACCTCTCTAATTTCTCCAAAGGAGCGATTTAGATAGTTTACTTTTCGCTTTGGACCGACCAAAGACGAATTAAATGGCGCTGTGATTGCGGGTTTAGTGATGAAATTGCTAAAGACTGTTGTTGCTCTTCGGATCAGGTCGCGCTGTTCTTTGTTATTTGGAAACCAATCAGCGGGATTGATCTTGGTTAGTGAACGTATATTTTCAACCAAAGCTTCTTGATAGAGCTCTACAGGACCTTGGCGAGCAGCCGCCGGTGCAGGTTCAGCCGGTGGCTCTGGTGGTGTTGGATTAGGCGAAAGATCATAAATGATTTGCATCAACTCCACCCCAGACGCGCCATCGATAAGCGCATGATGGGTGATATTTAGCATCAGCGTTTTGCCATCCAGCCCGCTTATGAAGTGGTTCTCCCACAGGGGTTTAGAGCGGTCCAGCATGGCTTCGTTAATTGTTACCGCGAAATCCAAGCCGTCCTGATGACTGGAGCCTTCTGGGAGCCGGTGGTGAAACAGGTGCCTGTTGAGATCAAAGTCAAGGTCATCTGCCCATTTTGGGTGCCCCATACTGTAGGGCACCATAACTACTTTGCGCTGATAAGCGGGCAAAAGGTGTATCCGGTCCTTAAAATGCGTGTAAACATTTTCAAAAGATGGCTCTCCCTCAATTACAAAAATTGAAGAAATATGCATAGGTCCGCTAGCAGTTTCTGCATATAAAAAAGCAGCGTCGGTTGCGCTTAATCTCATTTAATTCTTCTTTTTTTGCTTTCTTCTCTTCATAGTAGCACAGACGTGTGCAAGAAAAGCAAGGCGCGGAATGTAAGGCATACTTGACACATGCTGAGGTAAGGCATACCTTACATTTAATTGCTAAGAGGGCTCCTTCTATTTTGCCAGGGGCGGCATTGTTAGGTGGTGTCTTATGGAGAGCGCAAAGCCTGCTCAATTGCCAGTAACAATAAATATTTGGATGATTAATATGAACAGAGAAACAAAGGCACAAACTTAGTTCACGAAACATTTTATGTTTTCTGTGGTACTGTTTTTAGTAACGCTTATGGTTCAAAATTTTTCGATAAAGCTTTTAGAGTTATCCACGTTGATGATAATTCTCGTGACACTTTTACCAATGCTGCCTTTAATTTGGTTGTTTGTAATCTATCGAAAAAAGTACCTCGCTCTTGTGGTTTATGTAGCGACTAACAGGTGAATCTTTTTTATGGGTTACCGGTATCATGTGCTTTGTCACTTTTGGATATGGGATGCTTGCCATGAAACTGCCAATGGCCGAGCTGAGCTCTGCTCATATCCTGCCGGTAGTCTTTGCAGGGCATGGAATTATTTTACATTTTTTTTGTTGGATAGCCGTGATGAAGAATGACGTCAAAATTCTCCGTGCCGCCATGGGATGGTCGCAAGAAGAGCTTGCTAAGAACCTTGGAGTTTCGAGGCAGGCAGTGAACGCAATTGAGCGAGGCAAGCACGATCCTTCTTTGACGCTGGCGTTTGCAATCGCAACAGTTTTCGAAAAACC
>JBLHVT010000091.1:0-11970 GCA_047628735.1 Glaciecola sp. | reverse complement strand
GCGAGGTTTTTTAGCCAAAACGTCATCGCCACCGCGCTCGCTGTAGCTGTGCTCTTCGTGAGGCACGCCATAACAAGTCACTCCGGTATACATTCCTGCCAAAACCAAATTAACCTTGTTACAGACGCTCACAAGCCGCGACAGCAGGCCCCTAGGAGTCCTGCACTCCCCGATCTGTTCGAGATTGCTTTCGGCAGCTGTTGTTACAGTAACTGATAGCTGTGCAACTGATGTTGGCCGGCCATTGGTGGTTTTAGCTTTAATCGATTTCATCCGTATTCTGTAGGTCTTTGAGACAAGACCCAGCTCAAGCAAAAAAACTTGCTAGCCCGGAGGCCTTTGGGGGATTGTAAAGCGACGCGTGAATCGAAACTCATGGAAAGGCTTGCGGAAGAACTTATGGAGGAACTTAAGGAATTAGAACAAATTGTAAATGAGATCTAGCAGACAATTGGGGTGACTGACGGGGTTCGAACCCGCGACCACCGGAGTCACAGTCCAGGGCTCTACCAGCTGAGCTACAGTCACCATAAATCGTTCAGCATTCAACAAAAAACAGAAAGTGAAATTGGTCGGGGTAGAGAGATTTGAACTCCCGACATCTTGCTCCCAAAGCAAGCGCGCTACCAGGCTGCGCTATACCCCGATTTTCAACCTTTCCAACACACGCATGCTGTGTGTATTTCAAGAGGACGGCATAATACTCGCGTCATCTTTGCCAGTCAATCCAAGAATGCGGACTGGCCCTAAATTTCTTCCACTTAAACACAATTAATACGCTTTAGCGCTCTATGCGCCAGCTACTTCCATCTGCGCCATCCTCAACAACCACCCTTAATTCTGCTAATTTATCACGTATTTCGTCCGCCTTGGCCCAATCTTTATCGGCTCTGGCCTGTTTTCTCGCCATTATCAGCCCTTCAACTTCGCCTGCATCTACCTCACTGCCCACGCTGCCTTGTAAAAATTCTTCTGGGCTTTGCTGAAGCACTCCTAGAATTGCACCGAGTTTTACCAGTAAAGCGCCTAGCTGACCTGCCAGCTCGGACCCTGCTGCCTTTTCTTTGTTTAGCTCTTTCACCAAGTCAAACAAAACACCAAATGCTTCGGCCGTATTAAAATCGTCATCCATGGCCTTTAAAAAGGCTTTCTCAAATCGGCTATTAGTGAGCGACTTGGCACTAACGATATCCACCCCTTGAAGCCCTATGTAGAGGCGCTCAAGCGCTGCTGATGACTGCTGCAGGCTCGCTTCAGAGTAATTGATTGGGCTGCGGTAGTGACTCGCGATTAACAAGTGCCTAACAACTTCAGCATCGTATTTCTTCAACACTTCTCTGACGGTAAAGAAATTGCCCAAAGACTTAGACATCTTTTCGTTATCTACTCTAAGAGGCCCGTTATGCATCCAAACATTGGCAAACTTTTCGCCAGTTGCTGCTTCCGACTGCGCTATCTCATTTTCGTGATGGGGAAACAGCAAATCTGATCCGCCTCCGTGGATATCAAAATTATTGCCTAATGCGCAAGTGGACATTGCTGAGCATTCAATGTGCCAGCCCGGTCGACCATAGCCCCATGGCGAATCCCAGCCCACCCCGTCGTCTGGGGAAGACTTCCAAAGCACAAAGTCACGTGGATCTCGTTTCAACTCACCAATATCCACTCGCGCACCGTCTAACAATTCATCGAGTTTCTTTTTCGAAAGTTTTCCATAATCCTGAGAACTTAAGACAGAGAAATAAACATCGCCGTTATCGGCTTTGTAGGCGGCATCTTTTGATACAAGCACCTCAATCATTTGGACGATTTCTTCGATGTGACCCGTTGCCCGAGGCTCCTGATCGGGCGGCAAAATAGACAGCGATCGCTCATCTTCATGCATCGCGTCAATAAATCTATCGGTTAGATCAGAAAATAGCTCGCCGTTTTCTGAAGCTCTGTTAAGGATTTTGTCATCGATATCCGTTATGTTACGAACATAATTAACGCCATAGCCTTTTGCTCGCAGATAACGCACTACCACATCAAATGCCACCAGCATTCTTGCATGTCCCAAGTGGCAGTAGTCATATGTAGTTATGCCGCAAACATAGACACCGACATTGTCTGGATCTTTCGGCTCAAAAGCTTCTTTTTTTTGAGTAAAACTATTGTAAATTTGCATGAGTAAAGTCTATTTGGCTGACCACGAATCTCGCAGCGTTATTGTTCTGTTAAATACGTTTTTTGAAGCGCTGGAATCAATGTTATCTCGGCAAAAGTAGCCTTCTCTCTCAAATTGGAAATTTGACTCTACCCCGTTCGTCAGCGCCGCAGGCTCAATAACACATCCTTCAACTGTCACCAGCGAATCCGGATTAAGGTTTTCTCGATAGTCCTCAAATTCTTTGGATGCTGGGTTTTCAACGGTGAACAGGCGATCGTAAAGTCTGACGCTCACTTGCACCCCCTCACTTGCAGATACCCAATGCACAACTCCCTTTACTTTCCGACCTTCTGGCTTTTTACCCAGCGTGTCTTTGTCTACAGAACAATGAAGCTCGGTCACCTCGCCAGAGTCGTCTTTTATAACTTCATCACATCGAATCACATAGCACCCTCGAAGCCGCACTTCGCCGCCTGGAATTAGGCGCTTAAAACCCGCTGGAGGAACTTCTTCAAAGTCAGACCTATCAATAAAGACCTCTTGAGTGAAAGGCACATCTCTGCGGCCTTTTTCCTCGTCTTTAGGATGATTCGCCAGACGTAGCTGAACAATTTCAGCTGCGTCTATATTGGTGAGGATGACTTTCAATGGTTTTAAGACACACATGACCCTGGCCGCGCTGGCATCTAAGTCTTCTCGTATGGCATGCTCTAACATGCCCATATCAACCACGCTATCACTGCGGGCTACTCCGACACTTTCACAAAAATTACGAATGGAGGCAGCCGTAAAGCCCCTGCGCCTCATACCAGCCAAGGTCGGCATGCGCGGATCATCCCAGCCACTGACCACGTTGGTCTCCACCATCTCCTTTAAGTTCCGCTTGCCCATCATGGTGTAGTTTAATTTTAATTTGGCAAATTCTGTTTGCTGGGGCAAAACATAAGTATCCGGCGAATCTGCGAGGTCACTGACCCGCTTCAACCCTGCACTATCAAGACTATTTAGCGTCCAGTTATAAAGCGGCCTATGGTCCTCAAATTCCAGCGTGCAAAGAGAATGAGTTATATTTTCGATGGCATCACAAATACAATGCGTGTAGTCATAGGTTGGGTAAATTTTCCACTTATCGCCGGTCTGATGGTGGTGAACATGGCGAATACGGTAGAGCACTGGATCTCGAAGATTGATATTAGGTGATTCCATATCAATCTTGGCTCGCAAACTCAACTCACCATCGCCAAACTCGCCGTCTCGCATGCGAGCAAACAAATCCAAACTTTCTTTAATCGGTCTGTTTCGGTCAGGACTAGAACGCCCCGGCTCGGTAAGCGAGCCTCTATATTCGCGCATTTGCTCAGCATTAAGACTGCACACAAAGGCTTTATCTTTCTCTATCAGCTCAACAGCAAAAGCGTAAAGATGATCAAAGTAAAGAGATGAAAATCGCACTTCACCATTCCACTCGAAACCAAGCCACTTGATATCGTTTTTAATGGACTCGACAAATTCCACGCTTTCCTTTGCCGGGTTTGTATCATCAAAACGCAAGTTGCAATGACCGTTGTTTTCAGCGGCGACCGAGAAATTCAGACAGATCGACTTGGCATGTCCTATGTGAAGATACCCATTCGGCTCCGGCGGAAAACGAGTCTGCACTCTCCCCTGATGCTTGTTGTCAGCTAGATCTTGAGCAATCAAGTTTCGAATAAAATTTGAATGTGGTGCAGCGGCGGCTGCCTTTGAATCTGTCATTAAGAGAGGTCTTTTATGATGGCCTGCTAAATAAGGCGGCAGCTAAATGTTGGCTTTCAAAACTCATTGAGCTTGAAGGCAAATGTTGCTAGGGAAAGTCTCCCTGACTCAGGACTATCTAGAGCTTGCTAAAAGCCTTATTATAGCGCCTCAAAACCATCGATAACAAAGTTAAATCAATCTCCATCCCACAAGGTAGTAATAATGATCGTCTTGAAGACAAGTTATGGCCCCATCACAGTTGAGCTAGATTTTGAGAAAGCTCCAAAGTCAGCCGCGAATTTTTTAAGCTATGCCAAATCAGGCTTTTACGACGGCACGGTCTTCCATCGTGTAATTAACGACTTTATGATTCAAGGCGGCGGGTTCGAAAGTGGACTAATCCTAAAAGATAGTGGTGAAAATGTTGAAAACGAAGCGGATAACGGCCTGCTGAACCTCATCGGCACGCTAGCGATGGCACGTACTGCGGTACCCCATTCAGCAACTTCGCAATTTTTTATCAATGTCGGTGATAACCATTTCTTAAACCATAGCAGCAAAACAGATCAAGGCTGGGGATACGCAGTATTTGGCAAGGTTGTCGCTGGCATGGAAGTCGTCAATAAAATCAAGGAAGTTAAAACAGGATCTACTGGCGGCCATCAAGACGTGCCTGAGACTGAAGTTATCATCGAATCAGCAACTGTAACCGAAGACTAGAAGCATTGACTCGGCAACTTTTCATCTCTGATCTTCACCTTGACGATTCTAGACCGGATATTAGTGCCGCACTTTTTGAGTTTCTAAATCATAATCTAGGCAAGACCGACGAGCTTTTCATCCTTGGAGACTTGTTCGATGCATGGATAGGCGATGACAGCGCGTCGGAACTGTCAATGACTGTTAGCGATGCGCTTTCCCGATTTAATAGCGCAGGCGCCGCTGTCTATCTCATGCACGGTAACCGCGACTTTCTCCTGGGCGAGCGCTTTACTCAAAGCTGCGGTGGCGCGTTAATTCAAGAACCCTACGTAATCAATACAGATATTGGTCAGGTATTATTAATGCATGGAGACATTCTGTGCACTGACGACGTTGATTACCAGAAATTCAGACAGTTGGTCCGCAGTCCAGCTTGGCAAGCAAATTTCTTAGCCCAGTCCCTTGTTCAGCGGCAGGCTTTTGCCAAGCAAGCGCGGGCAAAAAGCGCACTGGAAACCACTGCAAAGGCCAGCGGGATCATGGATGTAAATTCCGCGGCTGTGGCGCAGGCCCTAAACAGCGCCAGCACAACATTCCTCCTCCACGGCCATACTCACCGCCCGGCAATCCATGAGGTGGCAGAGCTTTCGGCAAAGCGGATTGTCCTGGGCGATTGGGATAAGCGAGGATGGTACGCAGAGATTAATGATAGTGGCTTAGCGCTACACCAGTTTGAATTCGGCTCATTTAGTTAGCGGCCAAACTGGAGCATTAGATTTTAAGTGATTTCTCAAAGCAGTCTTCTTGCCCAGCCTTACAGGCGACTTCAGCCCTATTTCACTACTAACGCCACCACCAGCGCTAACAAAGGAGTTTTTTATCCTCAGCTCTAGCGGGCACCGCTGACAGGGTAATTGTTGTAGCGATCATTGTGCGCTGCACTTAAAGTCAGCAGTTCATCGTCAACTATTTTACTGAAAGCCGATACTGACAGATGTGAAAATTCTGACCTTGCCATAAGTCCCACAACATGGAGGCTAGGAATTTGTTGATGGCACTTAACGAGAAGGTTATGCACCCAGCATAACGGAGACAGCGTTTCATCAAAACTCAGTCCGAGCTTGCGCATGCCCTCAATCAGAAGAGCTTCATTCACTATTTGCAGTTTGCTCTCTAAAATCTGAACTTCTAGCTTCTCCAAACGCTTTAGCACCGCAGCCTTCTCAAACTCAGCGTAACTGTTCCAGTTGATAACCTCGAACAGATACCGTTTACAACCCCGGCAAACAGGGTCGCCGAAGGAAGTGGTTGAACAAATTCCAATGCAGGGAGTTTTTACTCGTTTCATGTTAATCGCGGTGTCAAGTCTACTGCCTCGCTGCGAGGTTGCAGCGGTTATTAGTGATTAATTAGTGGTAAGCACTGCGCCATTTTAGTGATAAAATGACTTTACCAAACACAGTACTCAACGCCAGTTATACTAGCATAGATCAGTGCTCCAACTGGATATTTCCTCTAATTTACAGTAGAATTTGCGGTCGAAAAAGTACGGACTTAGCTGGTTTGTCAGCTTAGCTCCAATCTTAGTTATTAACTTAGTTATTAACCTAGTAAGCGGCTTGAAAATAAATTTAGTACGGATACAACATCAGCAGCCGAAAATTAGCTGCTTCAAGCCGCTCAGCGACTGGCGCTGACAACAATATTCAGCTGATGCGGCCATCAATAAATGCAGCTGTTAGCAAGTACATCAATGCTAAAACCAATTTGAATCGCGGCGTTGTGAGTAAAGCATTGTTAAAGGGATATGCCGCTATTTGGCAAGTTAAGCGGCTTATAACCCATCTCGCTCGGCTATGTTTAAGTCAAAATCTAGGGTTTAAGTCAAAATCTGGGGTTTAAGTCAAAATCTGGGGTTTAAGCCAAAAGCTAGGGTGTGAGTCAAAAGCTAGGAGTTAGGTCGAAAGCTAGTGCAGTTGCTGCCCATTCGACTAATCAAATGAATTAAATCTAAAAAAGAATCGCTAATTATTCCAACTCAAGAGGAATCGACCTTGTTAGAAGCCTATAGAGCACACGTAGCAGAACGCGCCGAGATCGGCGTAGTCCCTAAACCATTATCAGCGGAACAAGTTGCTGATTTGATTGAATTGTTAAAATCCCCACCGGCTGGTGAGGGCGAGTTCATTTTGGACCTTATTTCTAATCGCGTACCAGCGGGGGTCGATGAAGCCGCTTATGTCAAAGCCGGATTTCTTTCAGCTCTTGCCAAAGGCGAGGCTACATCACCACTGATTGATGAGGCTCATGCGATCAAACTTTTGGGCACAATGCTGGGCGGATACAACATCACCACCCTAGTGGACTTATTAGATGACGCTGGCTTGGCTGCAAATGCAGCTGAAGAGCTTAATCATACCCTGCTTATGTTTGATGCTTTTTATGATGTTGCCGAAAAAGCTAAACAAGGCAACGAGCACGCTAAAGGCGTTATGCAATCTTGGGCAGATGCGCAGTGGTTTACGTCTAAACCGGCGCTACCTGAAAAACTCACCGTCGCTGTATTCAAGGTCCCAGGGGAAACTAACACAGATGACTTGTCGCCTGCGCAAGATGCATGGTCCAGACCAGATATCCCTTTTCATGCCAAAGCAATGTACAAAAATCCACGCGAAGGCGTTACCAATGCGCAAGAGCAGATAAATGAATTAGAGAAAACTGGCTTTGCTGTCGCCATTGTCGGTGACGTAATGGGCACAGGCTCATCGAGAAAATCAGCCACTAACTCGGTACTTTGGTTCATCGGTGACGACATTCCCCATATCCCAAACAAGCGCGACGGTGGAATCTGCATAGGCAATAAAATCGCTCCTATATTTTTCAATACTATGGAAGATGCTGGCGCCCTACCCTTCGAATGCGATGTGGACAATCTAAACACTGGCGACATCATTGATATCGATGTCTACCAAGGAAAGATTACGCGCCATGAAAGCGGCGAACTAATCACCGAATTCGAACTAAAAACTGAAGTACTGCTGGATGAAGTGCGCGCAGGCGGCCGAATCCCTCTCATTATTGGCCGCGGCCTGACCCAACGCGCTCGAGAAGAGTTAGGCCTAGGCACCTCTGACGTGTTCAGAGCGCCCGTTACCGGCGAAGAATCTAGCAGAGGCTGGACCCTTGCCCAAAAGATGGTTGGTAAAGCCTGCGGCGTTGCTGGGGTTAGACCTGGCAGTTACTGCGAACCCAAAATGACCACCGTTGGCAGCCAAGATACTACCGGCCCGATGACCCGTGATGAGCTCAAAGACTTAGCCTGCTTAGGATTTTCAGCTGATTTGGTTATGCAGTCTTTTTGTCATACAGCAGCGTATCCAAAGCCGGTTGACATAGACACCCAGCACAGCCTACCTGACTTTATTCAAACTCGCGGCGGAGTCTCACTGCGTCCTGGCGACGGCATTATTCACTCTTGGTTAAATCGCATGCTATTGCCAGACACAGTTGGCACCGGCGGCGATTCTCACACCCGTTTTCCGATAGGGATTTCCTTTCCAGCAGGTTCCGGCCTCGTAGCTTTTGCGGCTGCTACAGGCGTCATGCCACTAGACATGCCCGAATCTGTTTTAATCCGCTTTAAAGGCGAAATGCAACCTGGCATTACTCTGCGTGATCTCGTTAACGCAATACCTTATGCAGCGCTACAAAGCGGCGACTTAACAATCGCGAAAAAAGGCAAAAAGAATATTTTCTCCGGCCGAATTTTAGAGATTGAGGGCCTGCCTGATCTTAAAGTAGAGCAGGCCTTTGAGCTATCCGATGCTTCCGCTGAACGCTCAGCAGGCGGGTGTACGATTCGATTGGGCAGAAACCCCATCGTCGAGTATTTCAAATCCAACATCACCCTGCTTCGCTGGATGATAGACAATGGCTATCAAGATGCCAGAACGCTAGAGCGCCGCGCCGAGGCCATGGAAGAATGGTTGGAAAACCCAGAGTTGATGGAACCTGACGCTGACGCTGAGTATTTTAAGATCATTGAAATTGATTTGAACGAAATTAAAGAGCCTCTATTGGCCTGTCCTAATGACCCTGATGATGTTAAGCCATTGTCCGAAGTTCAGAATACTAAGATTGATGAAGTGTTCATCGGTTCTTGCATGACTAATATCGGGCATTTTCGCGCCGCCAGCGAAGTGTTGAAGCAAGTCGAGGGTGCGCTGCCAGTGAAACTGTGGATTGCTCCGCCAACTAAGATGGACGAGCATCAGCTCATCGAAGAAGGTATTTACAGCATCTTTGGTGTTGCCGGCGCTAGAACAGAAATGCCAGGCTGCTCTTTATGCATGGGTAACCAAGCCCGCGTTGCACCAAATTCCACCGTTGTATCGACATCCACAAGAAACTTCCCTAACCGTTTAGGACAAGGTGCGAATGTCTACCTTGCCTCATCCGAATTGGCGGCAGTTTGCTCGGCACTGGGCAAAATACCAACGATGGATGAGTACATGAGCTACATGGAAAGACTCAATACGATGAGCGGTGATATATACCGCTACCTCAACTTTAATGAGATTCAAAGTTTCATGGAAGCCGCAGATCGAGCAAAAAACATTCCGATGGCGAATGTGGTTGAAGTGTAGAACCAGCATCTTTTGATAAAAAAGGGCGCCGATGAAATTCATCGGCGCCCTTTTTTTTCAACTAAAAAAATAGTCAGCAACTTACTATAAGACGGTGCTTTTCTATAAGACGGTGCTTTTCTCAACAATTTCGAAAACGTCTTTCGACAGTCCCTCTTGAGCTTTGACACGTTGCAGCTGTGCCTGCATTAACGCCTGACGCTTGGCATCATATTTTTTCCAGCGCGTTAGTGGCGTTAACAGCCGCGAAGCTATTTGAGGATTCAGCTTATCCAGCACTAATACCTGATCCGCTAGAAACTCGTAGCCATCGCCAGACTCGTCGTGAAAACCAATGTGATTCTGGGCACAAAAAGCACCAATCAATGAACGAACCTTATTCGGATTTCGAATTTCAAACGCCTCGTGATCCAATAAGGCTTTAACTTTAGTCAATGCACCCGGCACTTGTGCCGTAGCTTGAATCGCAAACCATTGATCTACAACTAGCGGCTCATGGCTCCATTGCTCATAAAAATTCATTAACGCTTTTTGAGCTAACTGCGAACCTAACTTTGTATGCGAGTTGACCAGACTACGCAAAGCGGCAGATTGATTAGTCATATTATCGGCATCACAGTACTGCTGATAGCATCGGTTAACCCAGTCCTGCTGGCCGGTTCGTACCAAAAAGTTAAGGCAAAGATTTTTTAACGACCTTTTGGCAATCGACTCCGCATCAGGGGAGTACTCGTTTTGATCTTCAGTTAATTCGTAAACCTCAGCAAACTTATCTTTAAGCTCGATGGCCAGCGAATTCAATAAAAACTCTCTGACCGAGTGCAAGCCGATAACATCCGCTTCACTTGACTGCTCGATTAGCGCGCCCAGCACTGGCAAGGACAAAAGTTGAGCGAGCATGGCTTTGTCTAATGATGAATCCGACGCTGAATCCAAGACCTTAGCAAAGGCATTTTTTAGCAGTTCAGGCAGAACCAATTCAGACCCACTAGAGTGAGGTTTCAACATGTTCTCTATTACTTGCGTAGAGAGTATTTGGGACGCGTTCCAACGATTAAAGCCATCACTGTCATTGCTCATCAAGAGCAACAACTCATCTTGGCTATAGTCATATTTAAGTCTGACTGGCGCACTAAATCCTCTTAGCAGCGACGGCACCGGCATCCCTTGAACATCTACAAAAGTAAAAGTCTGCGAATCTTCGGTAACATCAAGAACCAAATCAAAACAGGGGCTGGCCTGTAAACTATCGTCATCTAAAAGCTTTAACGAAATTTGCTCACCAGAACTATTCAACAAGCCTAAACGCAGTGGAATATGAAATGCGGCTTTATTTGTTTGCCCTGGGGTGTCCGGGCAGCTCTGCTTAACATGGAGTGAATAGCGCTTCGCGGCCTCGTCGTAGTTTGAGGTAATTGTAACTACTGGGGTGCCTGCTTGACTGTACCAGCGTCTAAACTGGGTCAAATTGGCGCCATTCGCGTCTTCCATTGCTTTTACGAAATCTTCGGTTGTTACCGCCTGTCCATCGTGACGCTCAAAATACAGATCTGACCCTTTACGGAAACCTTGTTCTCCAAGAATCAGTTGAATCATGCGAACAATTTCCGCACCTTTCTCGTAAATGGTGACAGTGTAGAAATTAGAAATTTCCATATAGGAATCGGGGCGCACCGAATGGGCCATAGGCCCACTGTCTTCGGCAAATTGAACAGTTCTTAAAAAGGCGATATCGTCCACTCTCTTGACTGTTTTTGAACCCATGTCTGCCGAGAATTCGGAATCTCTAAATACTGTAAAGCCCTCTTTGAGACTTAGTTGAAACCAGTCTCGGCAAGTGACTCTGTTGCCGCTCCAGTTGTGAAAGTACTCATGAGCAACAACGGCCTCTACTCGCTGAAATGCCAAATCAGATTGAGTCATTGGATTCGCCAAAACACATGAAGTATTAAATACATTCAGCCCCTTGTTCTCCATTGCTCCCATATTAAAATCATCAACGGCGACAATCATAAAAATATCGAGATCGTACTCTCTGCCGTATTTTTCCTCGTCCCAACGCATAGAGTTCTTAAGAGACTCCATTGCATGACCGCACTTATCGATATCCTTTTCTTCAACGAATATTTGCAGTTCAATCGAACGCTCAGTCATCGTGGTAAAGCTATCGTCTAGACTAACAAGGTCACCCGCAACTAGCGCAAACAAGTAGCTTGGCTTCATAAAGGGATCTTCCCATGTCACCCAATGCCGGCTGGGGTCTTCTTCTGAACTACCAGAGGCAATGTTATTACCGTTGCTTAGTAGGACCGGATATTTATCTTTTTCTGCGACTACCGTTGTAGTGAAAACAGACATCACATCGGGCCGATCAAGATAGTAAGTTATTCTTCTGAAGCCCTCAGGTTCGCATTGGGTACAAAACATTTTTTTCGATTTATATAGCCCTTCGAGCGCAGTATTATTTTGCGGTTCAATGCGAGTTCGACAAGCCAGCGAAAATTTCTGCTCCTTATTACCCTTAACAAGACCCGCCACATCATGAATAGTCAGGCTGTCGTCATCGGTGGTGTAGCTGTCGGGTTTTAGTTCGGCGCCATTAATTGACAATCCTTCTAGCACTAAGCCTTGACCATTTAAAACTAAATCTGCACTAGGCCCAGCCTTTGTAGAGAGATTAAAACGCATCTCTAACGTTGAGGAAACAACGGCATGGTCTTCAAAAAGATCGAAGTG
>JBLHVT010000090.1:0-11976 GCA_047628735.1 Glaciecola sp. | reverse complement strand
ATCTGCTTAGATTTCGGATCAATTGACTCGCATCCTTACATTGTTCAATGCCAAATACTTGGTGTGCTGTTCGGGTCAGCATTTATTCGCCGGAGTTCGTCAGCAATTTGTCAAAATTGACAAGACAGCCAAGGTTTATTTTGATTCAATCAGTAAATAAGGCGCTTAAGACGCCAAAAAATAACGATGCCGACTCAGTTTGTTGACATGAAATAGCGCCATAGAGCGCATAATTATAAAGGAAGAAACAAGCCATGATTCTATCTAGGTTTTTGCACTTCACGTTAGAAACAGCGACCAGGCTCGCAGCCACTGTCTCAATCTTGTTGTTTCTAATGCCTAGCGCAGCCACAGCACAATCGGAGACGATAACTTTTCATAAAGATATCGAACCTATATTGCAGCGTAGCTGCCAAGGCTGTCATAGAGCTGAAGGAGTTGGACCAATGCCACTGGTAAGCTATGAGGAAGTGGCTCCCTATGCAGGGCTTATTGAGTACAAGACCGGCCTGCGCGACCGCGCTGGAGCAATGCCTCCCTGGTATATGGAAAAGAACATTGGTATTCAGAATTATAAGAACGACCCATCTTTAACCGACGAAGAAATAGCAGCAATCTCAGCCTGGGCCCGTTCCGGCGCGCCTAAAGGGGAAGAGAGTGATGCGCCTGCCGCCTTGGTATTTGACGACAGTCAAAAATGGACGGCAGGTCAGCCAGACTTAATTCTTACGACTAACTCAGTAACTAAGTTAGCAGGGACCCCAGACTGGTGGGGCGAAATTGATAGAGTGCCGACAGGCCTAGTCGAGGATCGCTGGGTCAAATCAGTAGAGGTCGTTGAAGTTAATGATGTCAATAATCAAAAAGGCACTGGCCGTGACACGGTTGGTGGCCGTTATATCTTCCATCACATGATTTGGGGAACTTCAGAGCTCGATGAAAACGGAGAGCGAGTCGCAGGCACTAACACTAGCTGGCCTGTACATGAGGTTGGACGTAATCCAGATATCTTTGATCCAGACGGCGGCCGACTTCTCAGGGCAAATAGCTTTGTCGTCTCTGACTCGGTTCACCTCCACTCCAACGGCAAAGACACCGAAGGCCACTTAGAAATTGGCTTTATATTTCACCCGGTAGGCTACAAGCCAAAGTATGAACGAGCAGTATTAGGCTTAGGTAACGGCGTCGATATCAGTATTGCTGGCAATGAAAATGAGCAGGAGCTGCATGCTTACAAGGTTTTGACTGACAACATTAAGGTTATTACTTTTGAGCCGCATCTGCACGCCCCTGGTGAGCGCATGTGTTTAGAGGCGATCTGGGGCTATAGCGTAGAAACCTTATCGTGCGTTGGCTACGACCATAACTGGGTTCGCGGTTACGCCTATGAGGATGATGCAGCGCCTCTGCTCCCCAAAGGGACTATTCTGCACATCGTAGGTTATATGAATAACACCAGAACCAACCCGAATGTTCCTGACCCACGTAACTGGCAGGGCTCAGGTAATCGCTCAGTAACTAATATGTTTATTGATTTGGGGATGCGGGTAAAACTCAGTGATGAGCAGTTTTTGGAAGAAATGGAAAAGAGAAGGACGGTGCTTGATTTGGGGCCAAACGATCATGTGATAGGATGCCCCCTATGTTTAGCACCTTTGGTGGCACCATTAGTCAAAGAAGAATCAGCTATATCTGGAAAAACAGCAGGTAACGAAGTCGCATTACAGGAGAGTAATTGATCATGATTTACAGTTTAAATAAGGGCGCAGTATCAGCCATACGGTTTGTCGCCTTATCAGCCTTGCTTGCATTGTTCTCGCAAGGACTCATGGCGCAGTCGTACACTAAAGGTCAGCATGTCGAACCGGCCTATGAAGGTTGGCGCCCGATGCCTGATGGCAGCTTTAATCTCATGTTTGGTTACATGAATGAAAACTGGGAAGAGCAGCCAAATGCAGATATCGGTGAGAACAATTCATTTTCACCCGGCGACCCTGACCGAGGTCAGCCAACCCACTTTTTGCCGCGTCGCAATCGATTTACTTTCGAAGTAAACGTGCCTGCAAACTGGGGAGATCGTGAACTGGTTTGGACACTGAGCGTCAATGGAGTTGAGCGGAAAGCTTACGCTACCCTGAAGTCGGACTACCTCGTTGATAACATGGTTATCGCCTCTGAAACAGGTTCATTAGGAGCTGGTACCAGCAGCCCTGAATCACGCGCGAATGTCGCGCCAATTGTGACCGTGCGCGGTGATGCTATTCGTACTGTCAGAGCTGGCCAAGCAATGAAACTTGACACGTTAGTGGTAGATGATGGCTTGCCAACCCCAACTGATGTAGTTGCCGAAGCTAAAAGATTTGCTCAATTTATCGGTGGGCCATTGGCCGTTGCCTTTGTTACGCCTGAGGCTGTAAACAAGCGCCGCTTGTCTTCACCACCAACAAGGGTGACCGTTGGCAAAGTGAACGGATTATTTTTGTCTTGGAATGTCTATAGAGGCGCTGGCAAAGTATCCTTTGACCCGCCAATGCCAAAGCCATGGGAAGACACACGCACCAGTGCAAATTCGCCATGGGGTGCTCTTTGGGTGCCGCCGGCAGTTCCTGCAGATGGCATCTACGAACAAACCATCACTTTCGAAGAGCCAGGCACTTATGTTTTATGGGGACGTGCAGATGACGGCGGCCTTTATCACGACGGCTATGTGACAGTGAATGTAACTGAGTAGTAACTCCACACTGCCCTTTATGCGGAGCAGTATTTGAAGGGCGGTATCTACCGCCCTTTTTATTGCCTAAAATAAAATGATATTGGTAAAGGTAAATTGTTACTAGTTAAAAAAAATTGATAATGCGGTTTTAGTTTTCGAATTTTGTAATAAGTTTAAGATCGATTATGTTTATTTATTCAGTACGTATCAAAAGTGAATCATATTAAAAAGCTAGTCTTGGTATTTATTTCACTGACAGTTTCGGGTTTTAGCTGGGCCGACGGGCATTTAAACTTAGAGCGAGCTGTCGCCAATAGTGACAGGCCTGAAGCCGACACTGCTCGGGATGTAAGTCGCAAACCTGCTGAGGTCTTCGAATTTTTTGGCATTGAACCAGGCATGAAAGTATTAGATATTTTTTGCCGGCGGTGGCTATTACTCTGAAATTTTAAGCCATGCAGTGGGCACTGACGGTAGCGTGACTCTTTATAACAACGGTGGCTGGGATGGGTTCGTTGGTGCGGGTGTGGCAGAGCGGCTCGCGGATAATCGATTACCAACTGTTGAGTCAATGGTTACCAATCCTGATGCCACAAACTTTACGTCCAATACCTATGACGCTGCTGTTTTTTTACTAGGCTTTCATGACCTCTATTATGCCGCCGAGGGCTGGCCAGCAATTGACGCCGACAGTTTTATGTCCGCGATCTATGACAGTGTTAAATCAGGTGGAGTAATAGGTATCGTCGATCACGCGGGCACTTTAGGGGTTAGCATTGAAGTTGCAAATGCACCCCACCGGATCGACCCTTGGATAATCCATCATGATTAGGGTCAAGCGGGGTTTGTTTTTGAGAATGAATCTGATGTGTTAAGGAACTCGGATGATGACCGTATTAAGTCGATGAGTGATCCGGCGATTCGCGGTAATACTGACAGAGTTGTTTACCTATTCCGTAAACCTTTCATGTGAAACGAAACCTGCTGCAGGGGCGGGTTGTTTTTTAGGACAAAGTCAGATCTGTTGACGTAGAGACCTACTGGCTCAAGCCTCTACGGTGATTTTTTTAGCTTGAAAAACAGCTAATTACATATTTCGGCGATATTGCCCCCCAACTTCAAAAAACGTATCCGTTATCTGTCCTAATGAACAGTACCGTACTGCAGTCATCAGTTCTTCAAATACATTTTCATCTTTAATCGCGGCGTTTCTAAGCCGTGCCAGCGCCTCGTCTGCCTTGTCCTTATGTGTTTTATGAAATTCGGCAAGACGACTAATTTGGCTTTGCTTTTCCTCAACTGTTGAGCGCGCAAGCTCTATTTCATGTTCTGGTTCAGGTTCTGGATTTAGAAAGGTGTTAACACCTACCAAAGCAAGACTGCCGTCATGCTTACGATGCTCGTAGAGCATCGACTCATCTTGTATTTTGCCTCTCTGATAACCTGTTTCCATCGCACCTAATACACCACCGCGCTCAGAAATTCGCTCAAATTCTTTAAGCACGGCCTCTTCTACAAGATCGGTGAGCTCTTCAATAATGAATGCGCCCTGATTCGAGTTCTCGTTTAGCGCTAATCCCCACTCCTTGTTAATGATGAGCTGGATGGCCATAGCTCGGCGCACAGACTCCTCAGTTGGCGTGGTCACAGCCTCGTCATAGGCATTGGTGTGCAGGCTGTTACAGTTGTCATAGACGGCAATAAGCGCTTGGAGCGTTGTGCGTATATCGTTGAATGACATTTCCTGAGCATGCAAGGAGCGGCCTGAAGTTTGGATGTGATACTTAAGTTTTTGGCTTCTCTCATTCGCACCGTAACGAAAGCGCATGGCCGTAGCCCAGATCCTTCTCGCGACACGTCCCATTACAGTATATTCAGGGTCCATGCCGTTAGAGAAAAAGAACGAAAGGTTATGGGCAAAATCGTCTACTTCCATTCCTCTGGCCAGATAGGCTTCAACAAAAGTAAAACCGTTAGATAGGGTAAACGCCAATTGTGAGATTGGGTTAGCCCCGGCTTCGGCAATGTGATAGCCGGAGATTGAAACAGAATAAAAATTTCTAATTTTATTGGCGGTAAAATATTCCTGAATATCGCCCATAAGTTTAAGGCTAAATTCTGTCGAAAAAATACAAGTATTCTGGCCTTGATCTTCCTTTAGGATATCCGCCTGTACCGTGCCGCGCACATTCTCTAATGTCTGTGCTTTGAGTTTTTCGAATTCAGCAGCGCTTGGATCTCTTGAGTTCTTTTTCGTAAATTCGTGTAACTGCTGATCAATGGCTGTATTAAGAAACATCGCGAGCAATGTAGGCGCTGGACCATTAATAGTCATCGATACAGACGTGGTCGGGTTACATAGGTCAAAGCCGTCGTACAATACTTTCATGTCATCTAAAGTTGCTATGGAAACCCCTGAGTTGCCAACCTTGCCATAAATATCTGGCTGAACATCAGGGTCGAATCCATAGAGCGTCACCGAATCAAAAGCTGTGGATAAGCGTTTTGCATCGGAGTGTTTGGACAGCTGCTTAAATCGGCGATTAGTTCTAAACGCATCGCCCTCACCCGCAAACATTCTGGTTGGATCTTCTGATTCACGCTTGAACGGAAAAACGCCGGCCGTGAAGGGGAATCGCCCTGGTACGTTTTCTAATAATAACCAGCGTAACAACTCGCCATGATCTTTAAAGCGAGGCAAAGATACGCGTGGAATTTTGGTGCCTGATAATGAGGTTCTCGTTAATTGGGTGCGTATTTCACGGTCCCGTACTTTCACGACGAGCTCATCACCGGAGTAATCGTTCCTCAGCTGCGGCCAGTCTTCAAGTAAACGCTTGGCTCGTCCATCCATTGTGCTGTCTTTTTTGGTGATAAGTTCGTTGAGATTGCTTCCGTCTAGCCCAGCAGTTTCAAGCATAGACTTAGCAGCGCTAAGCTGTTGGCGCTCACGAGCGAGTGTTGATTGCTGCGCCACCTGATCATGGTAATCACGCACAATTTCGGTGATCTCAGCTAAATACCGCTGCCGCTGTGCTGGGATTATTAGCGTCCGCGCAGTAGATACTTTGGTATTGACTTTCTCTAAGTGCTGTTTGAATTCCTTAAGACCCTGTTTTTGCAGTTCCGGTACTAATGCTTGATAGAGGGCAGTAATGCCATCGTCGTTAAATTTCGAAGCGATTGTTCCAAAAACTGGCATCGCATCAGGCATCACGGTAAATGCCTCCCGATTTCTCTGCACCTGCTTTGACACATCACGCAGGGCATCTTCACTTCCTTTGCGGTCGAATTTATTGATAGCAAAGATATCGGCATAGTCAAGCATATCAATTTTTTCTAGTTGACTGGCCGCGCCAAATTCTGGTGTCATCACATAGAGCGAGGTATCTACAAAAGGAACAATGCCTGCATCTCCTTGGCCGATGCCTGGAGTTTCTATGACGATTAAATCGAACCCAGAAAGCTTCATCGCTTGAATAATTTCTGACAGGTGGTGTGGTATCTCCACCGACGCGTCTCTTGTGGCAATAGAGCGCATAAATATATTGGGGTGGCTTATAGCGTTCATTCGAATACGGTCGCCGAGCAAAGCGCCACCTGTCTTCTTTCTAGTCGGATCGATTGCCAGTACTGCGATGGTTAGCTCATCACGGCTGTCTTGCCTAAAGCGTCTAATAATTTCATCAGTAGTTGACGACTTACCTGCGCCGCCAGTGCCAGTAATACCTAGCACAGCCGAGCCAGTTGTTGCCTGCGAAAGTGTTGCGAGCTTCTCTATATCGACACTCGAATATTTGTCGTTTTCTAAAGCTGTGATTGCTCTAGTGAGTAAGAGTCGATCGCCCTTGCTCAAATCCTCAATTGCTGGCGCTTCGGGGCGTTGCTGGCCAGTGTGACACCTGACCAACATGTCATCGATCATACCTTGCAGGCCAATTGTTTGACCGTCCGCTGGTGAATAGATTCGAGTCACTCCATAGTTGTGTAACTCATCAATCTCAGCAGGAATGATCACTCCACCACCGCCACCAAAGATTTTGATATGACCTGCGCCGAATTCGCGCAGCCTATCAATCAAATATTTAAAATATTCGATGTGACCGCCTTGGTAGGAGCTTATCGCGATGGCGTCGGCGTCTTCCTGAATGGCGGCTTCGACTATTTCTTGTACGGAACGATTGTGAGCGAGATGAATTACCTCAGCACCGCTGGCCTGAAGAATGCGGCGCATAATGTTTATAGCTGCATCGTGGCCATCAAATAGGCTTGCTGCGGTCACAAATCTTAGCCATGTTCGCTTTCCAGCCTGCTGCTGAGAGGCTCCTGCGGGTTGCTTAAAATCTACTACGCTCACTTTCTTCTCCCTTGCCTGTCTCTTTGTTCAGGCAGATACTTAAATCATGACGCATTGTCTGATCAGATAATCATCTTAGACTAAAAATGAGTGGCGGTCCCTGTCAGACTGATACTCGCAGGGGCGATTATCGAGAATAGATGCTGCTTTGCCGACAGAGCCACTAATTTTGGCGAGCGAGGGCGTATTGGCTGAAAAGATTATTTGCCGATTGAATGCTGCCTTAGAAAGGCCGTAATCGCGAGTGCGGTCTGTTCGGGTTTTTCCAAGCCCATAAGGTGGCCAGCATCGGCCAAATTGACGAGGGTGATGCGCTGATCAAACTCCTTTTTCATCAGTTCCCCGTTCTCAGGTGGTGCAGTCTTGTCATCTAGGCCTTGGATAATCAGCATTGGGCCGGTACCGCCTGCCCACCATTGTTTAAGTGGAGTGGCGCGGTTAGCCTGAATTTGTGCTTGTCTGGCTTGCGGCCAATAGTTGAGGGATACCGCATAATGAAGAATAAGCTCTTCTGGGCTGGCCTGAGAGAAAAGTGTTCTTTTGGCAAGGGCCACCTTCTGATCTAACTTAAGGTTATTGTTTTCCAGAAGCTGGCCAAGTTCGCCGGGGACTGTGAGAGGTTTTACCAGGCCTCCTGCGGCAAGTAGCGAGACTGTGGCTATCCTATCTGGATACTTAAGCGCTGCTGCCCTGGATATTCTATTTCCTAAGGCCCAGCCAAGCATATGAAATTCGTCTAGTTTGAGGACATCGGCTACAGCGATAACATCAGCGGCGAAGTCGTACAGGTTGAGGTCATTCAACGCGCCAGTGCTGCCCATAATCCCACGCTGGTTCAGAGCCACTACCTGAAAACCTGCCTCTGCTAACAAGGGGCCAATCAATCGAAAGCGGGTAACGTCGCCGCCGGAACCCGGCAGCGCGATAATAGTTTCATAGGGCTCGGATCGTGGGGTCCAGATGTTAGCCATCAACGTGCCGTGACCGATGTCCAGGGGCGTTGAACCTTGCGGAGCTTGTGCGCTGCCAAGTGTGAGCGGGCTTATCAAAATAAGCACTAAAGCCACTGCCAGTGATTTGCTTACTTTGGCTTGAAGGAGTTGCTGACCAAAGCAATGGGCGAGATATGAAAGGGGTAGCTTTTTCATGGTGGTCTCCTTATAGCAATAGCAGAATTAAACCTAATTAAAAAAGGGCGTGGATAACCTTCGTCCAGTCTATGTTGCTGATTCTCGAGTTGGTATAGTGTAACGATGGATGCCTGGATAAGTTTTACCTTGCTCGCTGTGATTATGCAATCGGTGCGAACCGCTGGTCAGAAGCAAATTGCAACGAAAATCTCCCCGCAAGCAGCTACCTTAGTGAGGTACCTATTTGGACTGCCGTTTGCGCTCATATATTTCTATTGGCTTCAGGCTGATTACCCTATTACTAAAAGTTTGAACCTAACTTTTTTTGTATCGGCTAGTTTGGCCGCAGTCTCTCAAATAGCCGCAACGGTACTGCTTATAAAAGCTCTTACGTTAAAAAATTTCGCCGTGGGCACAGCGTTGGCGAAAACAGAAGCTATATTAACGGCGGTTATTGGATCCCTTTTCTTTTCTGCCGTTCTAAATTTGGCTGGATATTTATCTGTTTTTCTTGGAGTGGCAGGCGTTCTTATTGCTAGCAACTGGCGTGTTAGCTGGGCTGATCTTACGACCAATAAAAGTATTAAATTGGGTGTGGGAGCTGGGCTTGGTTTCGCTTTCGCCTCGCTTTGGATTCGAGATGCATCACTTTCCTTAGCAATAGATGGGGTCGTCAGTGCGGCCACAGTTTTAGTATTTATGGTTACTTTGCAGACGGTATTGTGCCTGCTTTGGGTTGTGATTTTTGAGCATCCACAGATCGCACTTATCGCTAAGAATATACCAGCCTCATTATTTATTGGCATTACGTCGGTTCTTGGATCTATCGGCTGGTTTACTGCGATGAGTTTACAAAATGCGGCTCTGGTTAAAACGTTGGGGCAAACGGAATTTTTAGTCACCATTGCCATAACCACTTTCTACTTCTCTGAAAAAATTTCGAAACGAGAACTTGCAGGTATCGCTCTCATAGCACTGAGTGTTTTGGTTTTACTAGGAGCGTCCTAGCCGGGGTAATATTTTTTGATTAAGTCTTAGTTGTTGATGCTCGATTAATTGCTAAAGCTATATGTAGTATTTAGTTGTCAGCCTATTTCAACTTTTTAAAGTCAGTGACAAAGGTTTTTCCATGACACAATTTTGTACTTTTTTTCATTTTAAACAGGTCGCTATTTTCACACTACTTACCCTGCTCGTTAGCTGTCAAACGTCTGCTTTTGACGATCCTAACCATGGTTTTGAGAGCGTTAAGTTGACTATTCTTTATACCAACGATGAGCATGGTTGGATGGAGGGCGTGGAAGAAGGGGGAGGCGCTGCGAGTCTTTTTGAGCAATGGCAGGCACAAGAGGGGTTTACAAAAGATGGCCCTTTTCTAGTTCTTAGCGGGGGCGATAACTGGACAGGACCTGCGATCTCAACTTGGGTCGAGGGGGAGAGCATGGTCGAGGTGATGAACGCCATGGACTACGATGCATCGGCTATCGGCAACCATGAATTTGATTTTGGTTTGGACACTTTAGCTGTCAGAACCAGCCAGGCCAATTTTCCCTATTTAAGTGCAAACACTGCTTGGAAGGAATCAGGAGGCTACCCTCTAGAGTTAGGCATACTGCCTTTTACCGTAAAAGCCGTAGCGGGTTTGAATGTTGCAATCATCGGACTATCAACCACCGAGACTGCCACAACCACCATGCCCAGCGTTGTTGCTCCCTTAGTTTTTAATGAGTATGCGCAGGCGCTTCGTAAAGTCATGCCCAGTGTGAATCAGGCAGATCCCGACCTTATTATTGTTATTAGTCACGTGTGTATGGATGAGCTTCGAGTGTTGGCGGGAGAGGTTGCAGATCTCAATATCGCGATGATGGGTGCTGGCCATTGCAACGAATTGGTTGCTGAAAAAATAGGCGACACTTTAGTGTTAGGCGGTGGCTATCACTTTAGCAGCTACGCCAAAGCGGTTATTGACTACGATGTAAAATCGGCAGCTGTAATAAGCTCATCTTCTACAATACATGAAAATAGCATTGGGCTGGAGGATAACGCAGTAGCCGACATCGTTGATCAATGGAAGTCTCTGTCAGCCGAGACATTGGCGGAAAATCTTGGGTTTAGTGCTAGAGATTGGGAAAGGTCTGGTGAGCAACTGCGCCAGGCAATTGTTAATTCCTGGCTTGAGTTTGATGTAACTGCAGACGTGGCTATCACCAACGCGGGAGGTATTCGCTCATCTATCAGTGCCGGTGAAATTAACCTTGGTACTGTGGTGTCCATGTTGCCATTTAATAACACCATTATTGCAACCCAGATAAGTGGAAGGGTTTTGCGAACAGTTCTTGAAGAGGGGGAGCGCCCGGTGTTTGCTGGCTTAACTAAAGTAGCTGGGAAATGGGTTGTTGGCCGCACCGGTAAGGCATTAGCGCAGGACGGGCTTTATCGTGTTCTCATTAACAGCTTTATGTATGACGGCGGCGACGGCTTTGGCATGGTCGCCGAGTTCGACCCAAACGGCTTTGACACGCAAGCGAATTATCGAGAACCTTTTGTGCAGTGGCTTAGAAAGCTAAACACGTCACCGTCTAATCCTTTAATTTTAGATTAGCTGTTCTGGATAGAAAATGTAGGTTAACCATCAAGAAGCTGCGCCTTGTAACCCAGAGTAATGAGCCTTTGCAAAATTTCATTGCTCTGCTGGCGGTCTCGAGTTTCGACAGTGACATATAAATCTGCATCTTTAGTTCGAATGCTGGCAAACATTCGCTGGTGAGAAACTTCGAGAATATTGCCACCCAAATCACCGATTTCCGCTGAGATATCAGAGAGTACTCCTGGCAGATCGTTTATTTTAATTAAATAGCGAACAATACTTCCTTTGCGCGCTAGCTGCCGCATGAGCACTGATGCCAAAATCCGTGGATCGATATTGGCACCGCAAAGAATTACTGCGGTTTTCTGGTTCGTAAATAATTCAGGATTACCCATAACAGCCGCCAGCCCAGCTGCGCCCGCGCCCTCAGTGACGGTCTTTTCTATCGTCAGTAGTAAATTGATCGCTTCTTCTATCTGATCTTCCGTCACGATGATGATGTCATCAACGAGGCGTTTGATAATTTCTAGATTTATCTCTCCGGGCTGCTTAACGGCGATGCCCTCCGCTATTGTCGAGCCGCCCAGAGGAGAATCGATACCTTTGACCGAATTGTAGACGCTTGGATAGCCCTCGACTTCTACCCCAATCACTTTGATAGCAGGGTTGATTGCCTTGGCGGCTATTGCGACGCCGGAAATAAGGCCGCCGCCTCCAATTGGCACAACGATGGTTTGTAAGTCGGGTACCTTTTCCATCATTTCTAATCCAGCTGTGCCCGCGCCGGCGATTATTTGTTCGTCGTTATAAGGATGCACAAAGACTAGTTTTTGTTCCGCCGCGAGCTTGTGCGCGTGCACGGCCGATTCAGAAAGCCCATCTCCTTCGAGTATCACGTTAGCCTTAAAATTTCGGGTATCCTCAACTTTTACATTAGGCGTATTTTTAGGCATGACGATGGTTGCTGGAATGCCTAAGCGCTGCGCATGATAAGCCACGGCCTTGGCATGATTGCCAGCCGACATGGCAATCACCCCTGACTTTTTCTCTGTATCGCTGAGCTGAAGTAACTTGTTCAGCGCGCCGCGTTCTTTAAAGGAGGAGGTGAATTGAAGGTTTTCAAACTTAAGGAATATTTCGGCGCCAAGAATTTCGGATAGAGTTCTCGATCTCTGAAAAGGGGTGTTAA
>JBLHVT010000089.1:0-12013 GCA_047628735.1 Glaciecola sp. | reverse complement strand
CCATCCAATAAAGCCCTTCGGTTTAAGTCCCGTTACTGAAACATACATCTGTCATTCCCACTCAATAGTCGCTGGGGGTTTGCTAGAGATATCATAAGCAACGCGCGACACGTCCTCGATTTCATTCATGATGCGATTGGACACTGTTTCTAATAGCTCCGGATCAAGCCTAGCCCAGCGGGCAGTCATAAAATCGATTGTCTCAACTGCTCGCAAAGTAATTACCCACGAATAACGCCGCGCGTCGCCCACCACACCGACAGATTTGATTGGCAAGAAAACCGCAAAAGCTTGGCTCACTTTATTGTAGCAGTCGGCCCTATGCAGCTCTTCCATGAAAATAGCATCAGCCAGCCTAAGTATATCGCAGTACTCTTTTTTTACTTCGCCAAGCACCCGCACACCTAAACCAGGTCCTGGGAACGGATGTCGATATACCATTTCATAAGGCAGACCTAATTCAACCCCTATTTTGCGAACTTCATCTTTGAAAAGTTCTCGCAGCGGCTCAACCAGCCCCATCTTCATATCATCTGGCAACCCGCCAACATTGTGATGCGATTTGATCACATGAGCCTTACCGGTTTTAGAACCTGCTGATTCAATTACATCAGGATAAATAGTCCCTTGCGCTAACCAATTTACATCTTTGAGCTTGGTGGCCTGTTCATCAAAGACTTCGATAAACGTATTACCAATAGCTTTGCGTTTTTGCTCGGGCTCATCCACGCCTGCAAGCTTGGATAAGAATAATTCCTCGGCATCAACGCGAATAACCCTCACACCCATGTTATTGGCAAATGTTGCCATAACCTGATCGCCTTCGTTTAGACGTAACAAACCATTATCAACAAACACGCAGGTTAGCTGATCGCCAATCGCCTTATGTAAAAGCGCCGCAACAACTGAAGAGTCTACGCCTCCGGAAAGGCCCAATAGGACTTTATCCGTGCCGACCTTCGCCCGAACAGAGGCAATCGCATCTTCAATAATGCTAGCGGAATTCCAAAGGGATTCGCAGCCGCAAATATCTTTTATGAATCGACCTAAAAGCCTGTCGCCTTGCAACGTGTGAGTAACCTCAGGATGGAACTGGATACCATAGAATGAGCGACTCTCATCACACATAGCCGCGATTGGCGCACTGCCTGTGGAGGCAATCAATTCAAAACCTGGCGGCACTTCAGTGACTTTGTCACCATGACTCATCCAGACATCTAATTCTTGACTGCCAGTGGCGCTAATTCGATCTTCGATACCCTCAAACAATCGATTTTTCTTGGTAACGACTACCTGAGCAGAACCGAATTCAGATTTGCTAGACGCTTCGACCCTGCCACCGAATTGATCAGCCATGGTTTGCATGCCATAGCAGATTCCCAGTATCGGGATTCCGGCTTCATAAATATAACTTGGCGGGCGCGGCGAAGATTCTGTATTGGCGGACTCTGGACTGCCGGAGAAAATAATGCCATTAGGTGCAAAGCGCTCAAATTCCGCAGGATCTACTGTGTAGTCCCAGACTTCGCAATAAACCCCGAGTTCCCGAACACGCCGCGCGATTAATTGAGTGTATTGGGAACCGAAGTCCAGAATAAGAATATTCTGACTGTGTATATTGGTTTTACTCATGAGATGATTTTCTAAAAACGAGGCGACAAACGGACCTAGCTTACGCGGTAGTTTGGCGATTCTTTTGTAATGGATACATCATGCACATGCGATTCGCTCATGCCTGAGGCGGTGATCTTCACAAACTGGGTTTTGGTGCGCATCTGCTCGATGTTTTCGCTACCGGTATAGCCCATGCTGGACCGCAAGCCCCCCATTAACTGGTGAACGATAGCGGACATTGGCCCCTTGTAAGGCACTCTGCCCTCGATACCTTCTGGAACAAGTTTTTCCTTACCTGAGTCAGCATCTTGAAAATAGCGGTCGCTTGAACCTTGAGATTGAGACATAGCCCCTATTGAACCCATGCCGCGGTACGCTTTATAACTTCGCCCCTGATAGAGTTCTACCTCGCCCGGCGCTTCATCAGATCCTGCTAGTAAACTACCGATCATCACTACGTCTGCGCCCGCTGCAATGGCTTTGGCTAGGTCACCCGAATAACGAATACCACCGTCG
This sequence comes from Glaciecola sp., assembly GCA_047628735.1. Classification (GTDB taxonomy): domain Bacteria; phylum Pseudomonadota; class Gammaproteobacteria; order Pseudomonadales; family Pseudohongiellaceae; genus UBA9145. The sequence continues at coordinate 9,883 of JBLHVT010000089.1, read as the reverse complement.
GAAATAACACAGACATCGGTTCCTTTAAGCGCTTCAACAACGTTTGCTACCGCTGTCATCTGGGGAACACCTACACCGGTCACCACCCGAGTCGTACAAATTGAACCAGGCCCAATACCTACTTTCACAGCATCAGCACCGGCTGCAACTAGGGCTCTGGCTGCATCGGCTGTCGCTATATTGCCGCCAACCACTGCGATGTTTGGATAGCGCGTTTTAATGTACCTTACTTGATCCAAAACGCCCTGAGAGTGGCCGTGAGCGGTATCGACAATGATTATATCAACTCCCGCCTCGACGATTGCATCTACTCTATCGGATGTATCTGGGCCGGTCCCTACCGCCGCGGCTACCCGCAGTCGACCTTGGGAGTCTTTACAAGCATTCGGATAGTCTTCTGACTTTTTGATATCTTTTAAGGTTATTAGACCTTTCAAAATAAAATCGTCGTTGACTACTAATATTTTTTCAATTCGATGACGATGCAGCAATTCTTTTACTTCGCCTAAATCAAAATCTTCGCCCACCGTCACCAGTTTTTCTTTCGGCGTCATGATGGAATCAACGGTTGCATCCAAATTGACTTCAAACCGAACATCTCGACTTGTGACAATGCCGACGAGGCCTGAGGCATTAACCACCGGCATGCCAGAGATACCGTTCTCTTTCATGGAGGCCGTAAGGTCTCTGATAGTTGCCGTAACGGGGATGGTGAACGGGTCTTTCACAACGCCGCTTTCGTATTTCTTTACGATGCGTACTTCTCGTGCCTGCTGCTCTACACTCATGCTTTTGTGAATAACACCAAGTCCGCCCTCTTGTGCCATAGCAATGGCCAGACGAGATTCAGTGACAGTATCCATAGCAGAAGAAACCAACGGAATGTTAAGCGTTATGCCATGGGCAATGCGCGATTCGAGGTTTACCGATTTGGGAAGAACGTTGGAGTGGGCAGGCAAGAGCAGGACATCATCGAATGTGAGAGCTTCTTCAGCGATTCGCAACATAAGATTACCACTTCTGCAAAACGGAGATTGTACAGAGCGGACCGCGGCTTGTATAGATTCTTGTTCAGAATCCAAGCGAGTTAGTCCATCACAAACTCGCCCGCCCCCAAGACCTGGCACTTAACTCCATTGCGGCGGCGGGCTCAGGCGCAGGTGAACATATCGCGCAAATGGAATAGTAATAAAAAGCGAATTGTAGACAAAACCGGAATTGACCGTGTTTTCAACATCAGCAAACAAAGCAATCAGGATCGATGCAACAGCAGTCCCCGAGACAACCGCCAAGCTAACACAGGCGTGCTTACAGAAATGAACTTCAAAATCGGACAATACCAGTTCTCGCTTAAACCGCAGCGCATTCATATAAAGAGAAACTATGATAACCGACAGAGCAATAAGTCCTAGCGAGAAATATACAAACAAACTAACCACGCCGTTATTCTCCCAGCCGGCAGCATCCAATCTCTCCATCCCCAAAACACCATCTGACACGTAGACAACAGCCGCTTGGATCATAAGTTTGATCGGATAAACAAAAATCAAAACTAACACAACCAAGCTCAAACTAAGAAAAACCGTTACTCCATCTTGCAGCCCGAAGGTGCGGCTCCATTGTGTATGAGCCAACCATATTGAACCGATGATAGCCGCGCTGATTATAAACGCAGGAATGTCCTTGGAAAGCAGCAGCAGCTCCTGCGGACTTCGAGGTATTTGATCGATGCTAATGACCAGCATAGTGAAGGAGAAAGCGAACGCGGCATCGACAAATGTTTCGATACGCGACATATTTTCCCCACGAAGAATTCGACCTTCGTCACGGCGACAAGAACTTAAAAAATTTTGTGTCAGTACATCCATAAGACATCTCCTTAAACACTATCGAATATTACTCAACTGCTATTTGCAAGCACATCGATAGGTTACACTTTCCTGCACTTGGGACTCTAATTGATATTCGTACAAATATGACAATACTATGACCAAACCTCTTATGACATTACAAGTTATCAAGCCCCTCCTCCGTGAGCCGCTCTTTCATTTCGCCATCATTGCCGCTGTATTGTTAGTAAGCTTCGCGCTGTTTAGCCCAGCTAATAATATGTATTTAGAAATAAGCCAACGAGAAATTGATGCTCGAATATTTTTAGCGGAAATAAGCAACGCAGCAGAGTTAGCCCCCGACCAGATAAACGCAATTACCGCCGCTTATATTGAAGAGCAAGTGCTAGTGAGAGAGGCCAGAACTCGGGGCTTGGACAATGACACTCGAATCCATGACATATTGGCTCAAAAACTACGCCATATTTTAAGCGCAGAAATCATTCAGCCTACCGCTAGCGAACTAAACCTGTTTTATTCCGAAAACGCGGCTCGCTACATCAGCACTGCCACTGTCTCTGTCGACGAACTAGTGTTTAACCGCCGAGATCAATTGCCAGCCCCCATCATCGAGGCGCTAAGCTTGAACTTACCGAGCAGCAAAATTCTTGACTTAGAAGCAGGCAGCGCCGCCCCCTTGCCAAGAGTTTCTCAAGCCGACCTCAGCAACATCTTCAACCCAACCTTCGCGGAAGATGTTTTTACTGCCACTGACGAGGCTTGGAGCGGCCCTTATCTAAGCAATAGAGGCCAGCATTGGCTGAAAGTTATTCAGCGCAGCCCCGAGCATCTGCCCCAACTCAGTGAAATAGCCGATCTCGTAAGACTTGACTGGATTGCCACCGAAGAAGATCTCCGCCTGAATGCGCAAGTTAAAGCATTAGTTAACCGATATCGTGTTGTCGTTCTTAATGACTCAGAATAATCGTTCCGTTAACGCGCTGGCTCGGTGGTTGAAAACCGTCCTAGCACCAGCCTCTTTAGCCTGTCTATTGTGTGCCCCGCTCGCCTATTCTCACGATATTGGCGTCACCGGTGTAGCTCGGATTTTCCTCGATGAAACCCCAGAGGGGGTTTATCAGCTATCAATTGCCGATCAACAAGTACCGCCTTTATACAATATCGAAAGAATTTTACCGAATCGCTGTCAGGGCCTATCACCCGGGCGCTATAGCTATCGATTTTCCTGCCAGCCGATATTAAACACTGACGACTCACTAACATTTTCCTGGAATTTTCAAGGGGTCGTTGTGGTCGCCAAATGGCAAGATGGGAATAATGTCTCTGCTTATTTTCCCAGCAAGGGCGGGCAAATAGAGGTACCACTAGCAGAGCTTAAAGCTGGCGCCGCCTCTATATCCAGCCTCGCCGCACGCTATCTGGTGCTGGGGGCTGAACACATTCTATTTGGCATAGATCACCTGCTTTTTATAGCCGGTCTTTTGTTGTTGCTGCGCGGTGTTAGATTGCTTATTCAGACAGTGACGGCATTTACAGTGGCCCATAGCATCACGCTTGCCGCTGCTGTGCTCGGGGCCTTTCCGATTCCGGGCCCGCCCATTGAGGCCCTGATCGCCTTGTCCATTGCGTTTTTAGCGAGGGAAATCATCATGGGATATAGAGGTCAAAAGTCTCTCGCTCACGCTAAACCCTGGGTCGTAGCATTTGGTTTCGGTCTCGTTCACGGCTTTGGCTTTGCTGGAGCGCTCGGCGAACTTGGCTTAGCCCCAAAGGACATCCCCTTGGCACTGCTGTTTTTCAACATAGGGGTGGAGGCTGGGCAGGTGGCATTTATACTTACCTTGGGCATAGTGATTGGCCTGGTGAATTGGCTACAGAAGTCGTTAGTGAAGCCGCTTGAAATCACTGCGGCTTATGCCCTTGGCGGTATCGCGCTCTACTGGTTTACAGAACGTCTTCCAAGCCTATTTTTAGTCTGAGAACTCACTTACTTCGACTGATATTTCTGATGACAAGATTCACATGGGGGGTACAAATCATCATTGCCGGCTGCTGACAATGCCTCCTCGTCTTTTGCCGCAACCGCTATCAAGACCTTTTCGGAGGCGGCTATCATTTGGCCAGTAAAACGCTGCCACTGGGCCTGTTGGGCTATGTCCCTTTCTTTGTCCCCGCTGCCACCCATTTGAAGTAGATTAGATGCTGCAATTACTGCCAAAGCGGCGTTTTCAATTTCTTTCCATTGGGCTTGTGTTTCCAACTGATAGGCTCCCCAAATAATATTGGTGCTCGGGGTAATCACGCTATTCATCACCTGCTTGACGGTTAACAGCGGCTCGGCAGCATTAGCTGCTCCTGCTGCGCAGCAAACTATAGATACAAAGCCTAGAATTTTCAGGCAAGCAACATTGGATCGTGCCGAATTTAACATTATTTTATCATTCCTATTTGTCCCGAAGCACCAGGCTTTTTTTGACTCTCAACAGAGACAACCTACCTCAACTTTAGCGATTGGGTTAAACATTTTCAAGCAAACCTGCTTTAATCTTTATTCTATTCAGCTTATTCGAGACATCATCTATTTCGAGGCGGCAAAAACCGTCGCTAAAGCCCCGTTTACAACTGAGAACACAACTATGAATAAATTCTGTCTATATATGCAACTAAAGTCCCTTCTATTAGGGCTATGCATAGGCATAGCCCTAACAAGCCATGCCAGCGCTGACATATGGGACGAGGTTGAACACGGCTATGCTGACAGCAATGGTGTAAAGATCCACTTCGCCGCAGTTGGCGAAGGCCCGCTGGTGGTTATGATCCATGGTTTTCCTGATTTTTGGTATACCTGGCGGCATCAAATGGAAGGATTGAAAGATAATTATAAAGTGGTAGCAATTGACCAGCGTGGCTACAACCTCAGTGACAAACCTGAGGGAGATGAAAACTACAATATGCGCTATTTGGTCGGTGATATAGCCGCAGTAATTAATCATTTTGGCGAAGAAAAAGCCACGATTGTTGGTCATGACTGGGGCGGCATTGTCTCTTGGCAATTCGCTTTCGCCCTGCCCCAAATGGTGGATAAGCTAGTAATAATGAATCTGCCCCATCCTAATGGCTTGGCTCGTGAGCTCGCTAACAATCCAGATCAGCAAGCCAATACCGCTTATGCCAGAGCATTTATAGAAGGCAAACCCTCAGACCCGAACATTCTCTTTGGTGGCCCAATGAATTCTCAGTCTTTAGCGTTTTGGGTAAGCGATCCGCAGGCACGCAGCCGCTATGAAGACGCTTTCGAACAGTCTAGCTTTGACGGCATGTTGGCCTATTATAAACAAAACTTCCCTCGCGCAGATACCGATGCAGTGGCTGCACCGGCCGCGCCTCAACTAGACGTGCCCTTGCTTGTTTTCCATGGCTTGCAAGACACGGCTCTAGATTCAGACGGTCTTAACAATACCTGGGATTGGAATGACAGCGACACCACTATTGTGTCCGCGCCGGCTGCAAATCACTTTGTCCAGCAAGACGCCGCAGAACTCGTCACAACCACCTTAAAATGGTGGCTGCAGGCAAGACCTTAGTCGGCAACCGGTTTACCGCGATGGCTGCCACTTACAAGTTCGAACAAGCGGCTTTTAAAAATGGCTCCGTTATAGCCAAGTCATTGCGGTATGCAGGGCAAGCTATGCGCTGCGCACCGGCACTGTGATGGAGCTCTCGTCAGCGATATTGGCTACATATAACGCGCCCTTCCCCGATGACAGCTAAAAGCTGCGCCTAGAGTAATGCAGAGGTTAATGGCAAGCCAATGAGAGGCCAACCAAGCGCACTCAATATATCAAAAAATTGGTCCAAACCTTGTCTAGCAGCGTTCTCAAACCGTGGCTTTATTCTGGGGAATAATCCTGAGCCCTTTCCCAAAAAAGTAGCGCTCAGCAGAGTCCAGTCACAAACAGCTGTTATCGTCACTGGTCACTTCTTACGGGAAGACAACGGCGAGGATCTGGTAAAGACGCTAAATTATTGGTTTGAGCAATAGCCAGCTCCAGAAATTGTAGCTAAGATAATCAACTGAAAGAAAATACAGAGATTCCAACTCTACTAGCCTTACAACACTCAACAAGGAGAGACCATGAAGAAATTAATCATCGCGCTAAGTGGATTTTGTTTGGCAAGCCAAGTGCTTGCCGCAGATCCAGCAGCAACCCGAGCCAAAATTGAAGCGAATTTACAGAGCAGTGTTCGTGATGCAGCCGAGGTTGCTCGTGATGCTAATCGCAAGCCAGCAGAAGTTTTAGAATTTTTCGGTCTTGAAGATGACATGAAAGTGCTAGAAATTTCACCAGCCTCTGGGTATTGGTCGAAGTTCGTGGGCCCAACCTTGTGCGAAAACGGCGGCGAACTGGTTGTGTCCGTCGGAGTAAGCGGCTCATATAAAAGTGGCGTTATGGGTTTGGAGGGCATGGATTGCGCTTCAGCGATAAACGATGACATCACTCTTGGCAACCTGCCAGAGTTTAGTTTCGACACAGACGATTTTGACATGGTGCTAACGTTTTGGAATCTTCACAACCCTTCAGCCGAAGGTCGTGTAAATTTGAACACAGCAGTATTCAATGCATTGAAGCCAGGCGGTATTTATGGCGTCGTTGACCATACCCGTCGTCATATGCAGCCAAGAAGCCGTGCGGTAGGCCGTCGCCTTGACCCAGTCCTTGTCATTAAGGAAATGCTGGATGTGGGTTTTGAATTGGTTGATTTTAGCGACATGCACTACCACAGCGAAGACGATTTGAGTCAAGAAGTTGGAAGCCCTGGGGTGAGAGGCAATACCGATCGATTTACACTAAGTTTTCGCAAACCTATGTAGAGACTAGTAATTTTGATCTAATGTCATAAGGCATTACTATAAAATCAAATCAAAAGGCATAACATCACGTTATGCCTTTTTTTGTCTCGACAAACCTCAAGAGTTGTAAGAAAACCGCCAACACCAAAATCTCAACCCAGCGCTAGCTCATAGAGAATGATTAATTATAAAGGCTCAGGCTAGCGGCCTCCTTGTCAGAAAGGATTTCAGCATCACATTAAAAATATTTAAATCATCGACTTAATCGCTATTTGCTCTATTTTAGTCGGCACTGTATTTGAACCTGCTATGTAATAGCGCCTGCTTGTCCAAACAGCGATCGCAGCGATCTTTATCGGGTGCCAACGCCAGCGGAAGTCTATGCTGCGTGTGTATACAATAACAATTAAAGGAATCGATTTAGGTTTACGCCCATTGTTTTATGAAGAAAATCATCCGTCTAACTCGGCCTAGTTTTGGCAGGAAAATAGCCACTGCGTGCACACTGCTGCTTATTCCCAAGATTTCTTTTGGCATCGAGCTAGCCCAGCTTCATCCCCTATCCTTAGCAGAGCTTGAGACGCAGCAACAGCTGTCACCGAAAAGCACGGCGTTAAACTTGCTCTGGCAAGGAAGCTAGGTCAATCCTATCAACAGCATGCTCTAGACATACTCGACACAATCCAACCCGCTCAGCAAAACCGATAACTGCGACTTCATATTAAAGCTATGCGCTGTGAATTAAATATACGCAGAGCAGAAACCGGTCTCGCTGCACAATTTGGCGACGATCTTGAGCCCGAGTTAAAAAAATGAGTCGGTATGCACAATTAGCCGTGCGGTAGCCTTTAACGCAGTACCTACTCTTGCTGCAGCACGATATACTTTATTTTTAGTAGAAGATGAAAACCAAATACCTAATATGGCGACCGCGGTATTGGAACATTCAGACCAAAAACTAATCATAGCTGAGAATCGTGATGACGCCATTCGAAAATATCAAAAAATTGAAAATCTAAACCTGTTGCTCACCGACTTAATAATACCTGGCAGTATCTCGGGAAATCAGCTGAGCTTCGAAAATCGGATCCTACTTTGCCTGTTCTATTAATGTCCGGTTACGCAGCAGAGATACCCAGCGCTTACCCGTATCTGAACAAGCCATTTACGATGGATGCGTTGCTTGCAAAAGTGAGTGGCCTTACCTTATCAAGCGAAACCGGAAAGTCATAGGCCAACGCCAAAAACTGGCTTCGGTCATGGCTTTCCTATCGCCATATCTACAAGCCTCTGCAACCCTCTGCAACCCCTAGAACGTCACCCTACACCCCTCACCTTACAACCAAGGCCGAACCCTTTTCTTATAGGCCACAAGCTCTTCATTGAAAACTTGAAACAAGGCCCTTTCTTCAGGCACAATTTGAAAACGATGAATATAACTAATAAACAAAAGAATAAACGGCGTTGCCCATAGCGAGTTAAGATAGAAGGCCCAAGCACATAGTAAAAGCGCTAATCCAACATACATAGGATTCCTTGTTATCTTATAGATGCCCGACGTCACCAGAGAGGTGGCAGCTTCTGGGTTCAAAGGATTAACAGTGGTTTTTGCAAATCTAAATGATGCCACCCCGGACACTAAAGCAATCAAGCCCAGCACGATGAATGCGCCAAGTCCTAGGTAGCGAATACTAAGGGACAACTCTGTGGCCTGTGTGACAGCAGAGGTATTCCACATGGCAAACCCAAAAAGAAGAGTGACTATGGGTGGTGGGATTTTAGTTTCTAAAAAATTCATTGCTAGCTTTCCCCTTAATACCAAGTAATTAGTAGCGCTTTTTTCCCTAACCTAGAGTTTCTAAAAACGGCAGAACAAACTACTTAACTAAGCAGAAACTTTGGTGTTATCGCCAAAGAACAATCAGCTGAGGTAGTGCTTATTGATGAGGTGGGACACTCTGACAGTTCCAACATATCTCGAAGCCGCCTTCGTTTTCTTCTTTGCACTCTTCACAATTCCATGAGTCTTTCGCTACCGGATTCACAATTTCACTGTCTATAACCGAGCTCGCCTTAGCGAAATCTTCATCGTGATTAATCCAAAGTTCTAGAAACACGTTACCCATACCGTGTCTCCCACCATTGGGGATGGTATGTTCGTTTTTGACAAAAGAGGCGATATCGTTGAGCCCAAGAATATTTTTAGCAGAATGCAACACCATAACATTGTCGTGGGTGTAGATGAGTTTCATGCCCTTATCCTCGGTCACTTAAGCGAACCAACATTGATTCTAGTGTATGCTTAGTTGAATGGAGAAACTAGCCCTTAGCTGAGGCTAGGGTTGCTCAGTATTAGGGGCAATGCCTGAGTAATACTAGCCACACCCTAACTGCACGCTGTCTATGCGCCTAGCAGTGGCAGATTTTTCAACTTATGATACTGAAGCGACAGGACTACACAGTGCTTTAGTTCCAGAACAGGAAGTTTTTGAGATAGCTGCAAAACAAGTGCTCTTTTCCCAACGTACTCAAAAGTATCACCATAAATTTCTTTAAAGATTTCGATCAATCTTGTCTGACATTGAAAGAAGACGAAGCATTTTTTTGGGTATTTTTTCTTCCAATCTATCCTAACGGCGCTGGCTCCCTTGCTTAAAGATGATTGCGCATCACAAAGCTTCTTTGCCGGTACTGACCTCGATCTGACCGAGTTGCTAGATTCAATGAGACGTCAATCAGGAGGACTTACCGAGCACGCATTGGATGACCAAAGGCGCGCCCTGACGCAACTAGACCGCTCGCCATACATGAAACAAGTTAGGAGAGACCTATTGAGTTTGCAGTTAAAAGCAGTAGTAAAGAGTACCAGCGTAACGACACTACGAAATATTGCCCATGCACTCATCGAGGCTAACGCAAATATAAATGCCGAGGAAAACCCACCGATTCTAGGCCATACCCCTTTAATACTAGCTGCTGAAATTGACGAACGAGATCTCTTTGAATTGATGTTGCTCCACGAAAGAGATATCGAAAAGACATACCTTGACCCAAAGTCAAATAGATCCCTAACCACAGAAGAAATCGCGAAAAGCTTCGGCTCAACCAATATTTTAGCTGCCATTTTATCCAAAACGAAAAACAAATATCTCAGGGAAGTAGATTCGCAAGGACCTTAACG
>JBLHVT010000088.1:0-12013 GCA_047628735.1 Glaciecola sp. | reverse complement strand
TAAGCTCCTGACCTAAGCTACAGCAAACACTGCTGTTATTAATTTATAGCTGTTTATAAGACGCAGACGATAGACGAAAAGGAAATAAACTAGAATGCTGTTAGAAAACTACGAGTCACCCTGGATGGACGAAGAGCTACATATTATGCGCGATGCTGTTCGTAAATTTATCGAACGTGAGTTTATCCCCCATATGGGAAAATGGGAAAAACAGGGCTTTGTTGACCGTGAGGCTTGGCTAAAGGCGGGTGAGTCGGGACTTCTCTGTGCGTCAATTCCGGAGCAATGGGGCGGTGGTGGCGGCAATTTTAAACATGAAATGGTGCTAGTCGAAGAACTTAGCTTTGCCAATATTAGTGGCTTCGGCAATAGCGTTCACTCTGGTATCGTGGCTCATTATATTAATTCTTACGGTACTGAAGAACAAAAAGGACGCTGGTTGCCGAAAATGGCGAAAGGTGAAATTATCTCCGCTATCGCAATGACCGAGCCAGGTACCGGATCCGATCTGCAGGCAGTTTCTACCACGGCGATACGTGACGGTGATAATTATGTGCTTAACGGTCAAAAAACATTCCTGAGTAATGGCCAGATGGCAGATCTAATCTGCGTTGTTGCTAAAACAGATCCAACTGAGGGCGGTAAAGGTATCTCTCTTATCATGGTGGAGACTGCAAGCGTCGAGGGTGAAGGAGGTTTTTCTCGCGGGCGTAACTTAGAAAAACTTGGAATGAAGGCGCAGGATACGTCAGAGGTTTTCTTTGCCGATGTGAAAGTGCCAGTTGAGAATTTGCTCGGTTCTGTCGAGGGTAAAGGATTTGTTCAACTTATGGAGCAGCTACCGCAAGAGCGGGTTATTATTGCAGCGGGGGCTTGTGCGGCGATAGAGAAAGCACTTCGAATTACGTCCGAATATGTGAAAGAGCGTAAAGCGTTTGGAAAACGGATATTGGACTTCCAGAATACTCAGTTTAAGTTGGCTGAACGGTACACCGAAGCTAAGATTGCACGGGTATTTGTCGATGATTGCGCGGTAAAACTGGCAGAGGGTAAGTTAGACGATGCTACCGCCTCGATGGCCAAATGGTGGACGACCCAAAAGCAATGCGAAATTATAGATGAGTGCTTACAGTTCTTTGGGGGTTATGGATACATGATGGAGTATCCAATTGCTAAAATGTATGCTGACAGTCGGATTCAAAAGATTTATGGCGGCAGTAACGAAATTATGAAATTACTAATCGCCAGGGAAATCTAGTTGGGCACGGCATGAATCGAAGAGCTTTGCAGTAATAAGGAATTGGCAGTTATAGAGAATTGGCAGTTATGAGTAATAGGCAGTTATAAGTAATAGGCAGTTATAAATAGCTGCCTCACTTAGCCCCGGAACAATCGGGTTATTGCTGACGGGTTGCTAACACAGCGAAACCCCGTGTGATTTGTCGCAGATGTTGGGTCTGCTGGCATTCTGGCACTGACTCGAAATCCACTGCAGTAATCATCGGCGCACAGGAAAGAGCCACCTCGAATACTTCGTTTAGGAATGTTGGGCTCGTTTGGATCGATACTAGCTGCCATATCCACACCAGCAGGATTTTTAGAGGGTCCGAAAGAATAATATTGTGGGTGATACCAATCGCCAACCCACTCCCAGACATTGCCGGTGATGTCGTGAAAGCCAAAATCATTGGCAGGGAAACTACCTACAGGGGCAGTTGTTGGAAACCCGTCTACTTGGCTATTCTTATTTGGAAAATCTCCTTGCCAAGTATTCGAAATAGCCTCGGTAAGATGCAAGGGTTGGTTTCCCCAGCTATAAATATTTCCTTCTTTGCCGCCACGAGCTGCGTATTCAAACTGTGCTTCGGTGGGCAGTTCTTTGTCAAGCCAATCGCAGTAAGCTAGCGCATCATCGTAGTTAACGTGCACCACTGGATGATCGGCTTTTTCATCGATGCTAGATTCCGACCCTTGAGGTTTGCGCCAGTGCGCTGTCTTTATGAGTTTCCACCAATCTAAAGGACCCATCCGCATGGCCTGGTTTTGCTTAGGGGATTCGAAAACCAATGAATCTCCTATTTTTTCTGAATAGGTCACATAGTCTGTGGTTTTAACAAACTTTTGATAGTCGTCGTTGCTGACTTCAAATTTATCCATCCAAAAGCCAGACAAATCAAGCTGATGAGCAGGTGTCTCGTCAGCCATACCGCTATCGGAGCCCATCACGAATTTGGCGGAATCTAGCCAAATCATTGCTGAGGTATCGATGTCGTCCTCGATAATAAGTAAGTTGTCCACTAAAGCGATGACTACAACAAATGCAAATCCGCCAGCAAGGTCTTTTGAATTACTCATAAATGAAGTGGGTCAACTCTTTTAATTTGGACACGTATATCATAACTGAGCCCATTCTAGCAAAGAAACGCGATCTGGGCTCCTCTTAGCATAGATTGCTTTGCTCTTGTCATCGCAATTGCAGTTAGCCATCAATATTACACGCAGGTGAATTCCCCGCGCGCGATTCTAGTTTTTCATTTAAAGGGATAGAGTCGGATTGAATAAGAGGTCATACTGTTTTGAATCAGTAACGCGAACTGCGTGGCTATAGCGAGGACCGCACGTGAAAAAACTTATTATTGCTCTCTCGATTATTGCAGTTAACAGCTCACTGTTTCAGGTTAAGGCCGCTGAAATAGGCTATATCCCCCAGCGCACGGCATTTGGCGCGCCTGATTTTCAAGGTGTTTGGTCCATAGCAACTCAAACTAACTTAGAAAGAGCGGCCCGATTTAATGGGTCGCTGGTTATCTCTCAAGAGGAAGCCATACGCTTGGAAGCGCAAGTTCAAGCTAGAACAGAAGCAAGTCTGCGACCCAGCGACCCAGACAGAGAAGCACCGACTCCCGGTCAAAACGTAGGCGGGTATAATACTTTCTGGATGGACCCGGGCAGTCAACTTTTGGTGGTCGGTGATGAAATACGAACCTCTATATTAGTCGATCCACTGGATGGGCAGCTTCCTTATAGTGAGCAGGGGCGGCTAAATTTTGCTGCAGCAATGCAGCGCCGGCAATCTTACGATGGCCCAGAAGTTCGTCCACTGGGGGAGCGATGTGTTGTGGGTTTTGGCTCCTCAGGAGGCCCGCCTAAACTGCCAGTGCTGTATAACAACCTCACGCAGATTATCCAAACAGCCGACCATGTAGTGCTGGTAGCAGAGATGAATCACGACGCGCGAATAGTCAGAATGAATTCTCAGCATACTGATCCGCCCCAGTATCCCTGGCTCGGGGATTCAATTGGCTATTATGAAGAGAATACGTTGGTGGTTGAAACAACCGATTTTCATCCGCAGCAGAGTCTCAGGTCTTCGCTTGAGCATCGCTTTTACGGTTCAGTAAAAATGAAGGTTATCGAACGATTCACCCGTACTGCAGAGGATTCAATTCTGTATCAATTTACTGTTGAGGATACTGAGAACTATAGCCAGGCTTGGAGTGGCGAATTACCAATGAATAATTCGGCGCAGCAGATGTTTGAATACGCCTGTCACGAGGGTAACTATGCTTTGCCCGGTATTTTGGCCGGTGCGCGAAGGGCCGACTCTGACGGTATTGACTATGCCCCCACTGACCCGGGTCAGTAGATATTAGAAGGGTGTAGGAGTAAGCATAGTTAAAGTTTTACTTTTACTATGCTTACTCCTACACCTAAATTCGATCGACTAAAAAAGGGCCATGAGGCCCTTTTTTAGTTTTTGAGTCAGTGATTACGCTAACGTAGACTTGGCAACTTATAGTCTTGGGCGTCTAAATCGGCTCGAATGGCCTTCTTGTCTATCTTGCCAGTAGACGTTAGCGGGATGCTTGTTACCTCGATCACTTCATCCGGAAGCTGCCATTTTGCAAAAATACTGCTGCAATGTTCCATCACCGCATCTTGGTCTAATGCGTGGCCCTGTGTCATAACCACGAGGGCAACAGGGCGCTCATCCCATTTTGGATGAGGTTGTGCTACGACAGCCGCCTGAGCAACGCCGGTAATACCAACGATGTGGTTTTCTAAATCTACTGACGATATCCACTCGCCTCCAGACTTAATCAAATCCTTTGAGCGGTCAGAAATAAGGATGTATTCCTCGGAGTCAATCTTTGCAACGTCGCCAGTTACCAGCCAGCCATCATGGAATTTCTCTGGCTGCGGATCGTTATAGTATTCTGCTGCAATCCATGGCCCACGGATACAGAGTTCACCAACGGCTTCGCCATCGTGTGGTAGTTTGTTCCATTGCTCGTCAAATATTTCGATCTCAATGCCAGGCATAGACAGGCCAGCCTTGGCGATGTTTTCAAACTGCTGATCCTCTGAAATGCCGATATGTGACCGTTTGGCCACTTTGCGAGACAGGGTGCCGAGAGGGTTCGTTTCCGTCATTCCCCAGCCTTGAATCATCTCTATATTGTATTTATCCCAGTACCAACGCATCATCTCAACAGGCGGAGCTGAGCCTCCGCAGGTTAGTCGGGTTAAGGCAGATAGGTCATACTTGTCAGGGTTGGCGGTAAGAGCGGCGCGAACGCCTTGCCATATCGTGGGAACGCCCGCGGATATAGTCACTTTCTCTTCATGCATCAACTGTAAGAAAGCGTCGGGTGTCATGAATTTATGTGGGAAGACCTGTTTGCAGCCCAACATCGAAGCGCAGAACGGCAAGCCCCAGCCCATTGCATGAAACATCGGTACGATGCCAAGAACAGAATCTAACGCCGACAGGCCTAGCGAATCTGTAAGACCTTCGGCCAATGTATGAAGGTAAGTGGAGCGGTTTGTATACATCACCCCTTTTGGTTTTCCGGTTGTGCCGGAGGTGTAGCACAGACCCATAGGTAAATTTTCATCTATTTCTGGCCAGGTATATTCGGTTGCCTGCTGGATGATGAAATCCTCGTAATCAATTTGGTTTTTAAATGAGCTTTCGCCTCCTTCACCGTGGCGACAAATAACCAACAACTCTACACAAGGAACCTTGCCCCAGAGTGGCTCTAGTAAAGGCAGTAAATCTTCATCTGCAAAAATAATTCGATCACCGGCATGGTTAATGATGTACTCGAGATCGGTACTCGAAAGTCGAATATTCAAAGTGTGCAAAACGGCGCCCATCGATGGCACACCTTGATAGAGCTCTAAATGCCGGTAGTTGCTCCACATAAAACTGGCGATGCGATCACTGATATCGATGCCGTGAGCATTTAATGCGTGAGCTAGCTGATTAGCGCGATCCCAGGTTTGTTTCAATGTTTGCCGATGAGTACCATCAGCTTGCATGGTAATCACTTCAACATCAGGGTCCAGTTTGGCACCCCTGCCTAAAATCTTTGACATAAGCAGTGGTGTGGTTTGCATCGTCATACTGGCTCTCTCCTAATATTTTTTTTGAAAATTATTTGTTAAGTGAAAAACTTATTCTTGGCAGAATATATTATCTCGTCATGAGGTTCAATTGGCATCGTTTCAGTGATTGCTGCTCTGAGACTGCTTAGAATGGGGTTGGGGTAGGCTTTACAAAAGAGGAGGCCACTTTATCCTCACGCTGTTTGTAAAGGGGGCCGCCTCAGTCTATTCTCGTTTAAGGCCAAGCCAGAATACACACCGATATGAAAGAGCTCATTTGTATTAGCGAAGAGGCTATATAGTGAGTGGCATTACAATGAGTATAATTACAGAGCTTGCCAATAAAGGAAGAGACTATGCTTAGCGCTAAAGAACATCCGAAAAAGAGTATTACCGTTTACGGTAAGACATTAAGCTATGTGGAAATGGGAGAAGGTGACCCCATTATTTTTCAGCACGGCAATCCAACGTCCTCTTACCTGTGGCGTAACGTTATGCCTCACCTTAAAGAGATGGGCCGGTGTATTGCAATTGACCTTATCGGCATGGGAGATTCGGATAAATTAGATGATTCTGGACCGGGCCGGTACACCTTTGCTGAGCATAGTCACTATTTAGCCGGCGCCTTAGAAGCTCTTGGGGTTGCTAAAAATGTCACATTGGTGGTACATGATTGGGGCTCGGCGCTAGGTTTTGATTGGGCTAATAAGAATCGCGATGCGGTAAAAGGCATAGCCTATATGGAAGGTATCGTTCAACCCGTGCTTTGGCCCGATTGGCCAGAAGCTGCTCGAGGAGTGTTTCAGGGATTTAGGTCTGAGGCAGGCGAAGAGATGATCCTTGAAAAAAATATGTTTATAGAGAGAGTGCTGCCTTCAGCGGTTTTGCGAGATTTATCAGAAGAAGAGATGACGGTATATCGCCGACCGTTCATCAATCCCGGTGAGGACCGTCGGCCAACACTGACATGGCCTCGGCAAATCCCTATTGAGGGCTCGCCTGCTGAGGTGGTAGCAATCGTTCAAGACTATGCTGATTGGCTCTCATTAAGCTCGGTGCCGAAGCTATTCATCAATGCTGATCCCGGCTCAATTCTAGTTGGCTCACAGCGGGAGTTCTGCCGCACGTGGCCTAATCAAACGGAGACCACCGTAGCCGGCAATCACTTTATCCAAGAAGACTCACCAGATGAGATAGGTCAGGCGATCCTTAAGTGGCTGCAAGACCTTTAAATTTAATTCACACATGTTGTTGCAGCTTCAGCGCTGACTTTTACAATCACTGCAGGCAAATAGATGTCAGACGTTATCGATGGACTCGCAGCTACTCCGAGGCAACTTGAAGGAAATTTAAGACGGTTTATAGTCTTTCGTCTTTTGTACACCGCGCGCTTTTACTATCCTGTTTTTACGATTTTGTTCCTCGATTATGGATTGAGTCTTGAACAATTCGCGATTCTAAATTTAGTTTGGGCGCTCACTATTGTGTTTGCAGAAGTCCCCTCTGGCGCATTGGCTGATATTGTCGGACGAAAAAAGCTGGTGGTTTTTGCAGCAGGCATGATGGTGCTGGAAATGGCACTTATTGTGTTTGCCCCTATTGGAAGCTCGAACTTGTTATTCTTCCTGTTTTTAGGCAACCGAATTTGTTCTGGTTTATCTGAAGCTGCAGCGAGCGGCGCAGACGAGGCATTGGCCTATGATTCGCTGAAGGCGCTTGGGCGCGAAGGTGACTGGTCAGAGCTACTAGAAAAAACGGCATTGGTGGTGTCGATAGGTTTTTTCACGACGATGATTTTGGGGGCTTTTGCATACGATCCAGCCATTGTGAATGGGCTGCTTGCTTTGTTTAATGAACAATGGGTTTTGCCACAGTCGGTAATAATTCGTTTGCCGGTGATGCTAACCCTGATCACCGCATGTGCAGTGCTCGTTACGGCGCTGGGATTCTATGACTTAGATAAAGATGCTCTAGTAAAAAAGAAAATGTTTAAACTTGAAAGCAATGGGGAAGATAAAGAACACCCACTGCTTGAGCCTTTTCGGCAAATCGCCGTTGCTGCAAAATGGACGTTCAATCACCGCTTTGTGCTGTTTGTTATTTTGGCTGGGCTTGCATTGGATAGCGTGGGTAGACAGTTCGCGGTTCTTTCAAGTGAGTATTACCGGATCATCGACATTCCTGTTTCATGGTTCGGGTTTATCGGTGCTGGGATGGCTCTGATAGGAATCGTGAATGCAAAGATATCTCGATATCTGGTTACTAATCATTCGCCAATTTTCAATTTTCTGACACTGTCCGTTGTATTGGTAATGGGTCTTATAGGGCTCAGTTTCGCGGTACCAGTTTTTGGGGTTTTGTTTGCCATTGGCGCATTTGCAATGATGGGAATGGTACAATTCCAGGCTAGTTATTACATAAATAAGGAAGTGGACTCTAGCATTAGGGCCACAGTTTTGAGCTTTAAAGGGTTGGCATTAAATTTGGGGCTGGGCATCGCCAGCCTGCTCTATACAGCCTATGTGGCGGCGCTGCGCGCTGCGCAGCAAGAGACTTTGAGTGGAGAAGGCTTAGATAAATCAGTTTTTATTGATTCTTTGGCTGCTTTCCCCGTTTATTACTCGATCCTATTCGTCTTGGTAATCTTGTTAGCGCGAGTTATGATCAAGAATTACGATGTTTTTTTCACTAAACCTGAAGCGGCGGGTCCAGCAAAAGCGCCGAAAAATAAGCAACTCAAATCTAAACTATGACTAAGAGTATGACTAACATTATGGTGCGCAGTTTCGCTAACAGTAAGGCTAGTAGTAGGGCTAATCGAAGGACTAATAGAATAGCCAAACGATCGACGGCTTTCGGTTTGTTACTGGCAACCCTAAGTGTGTTTTGCAGTCAGATGCTGCCCGCTGCGGAAAACCCTGCGGCTGAGATGTTAGTGGGGCATTGGGTCATTAACGAAGAGTTGAGCGACAATACTGATAAACAAGTTGAAGCGGCGATAAAGGAAGCTGGAGGCAAGGTCAAAAGGCGTTGGTTTGCAAAAGCAGAGGATGATTTTTATCGCGGAGGTCCTGATGAGCAGGAACTCTATGACCGTATTTCCTACGATGATGTGCTAACAATCTCAATCGATGGGGTTCAATGCAGGTTTGAATACGCTGATAACTTTACTCGAGTTTTCTACACGGATGGGCGCAGACGGCAGTCTTCAGCAAATAGTTTTTACAGTGAAGGAAGTGAGGATTTCTCGCTCTCCCGCTGGGAGAGTCAAAATCTGGTCGTAGAGGCGCGGCCTCGCGATGGCGGTTTTACGCTTGAAACTTATTCGCTTTCCGATGATGGCAATACGCTCACTATAACGATGCAATTAGAGCCATTGAGTTTTGGAGCAGCGATTAATTTGGTTCGAGTTTTTAATCGCGCGTCTATTGCTAGCTCTAACGGCATTTCTAACCGCTAATTTGTTTGATAATTTCTGCCTCAACCTCCGCTAACTTATCTTTGCCGAAGTAAATTTCATTACCGACATAAAATGTTGGAGAGCCGAAGCTTCCTCTGTTAACAGATGCCATTGTGTTATCTATCAGTGCCTGCTTTATCTCAGGGCTAGCGGTGCCAGCTATAATGTCGCTCGCTGGAAGACCCGCAGCTTCAAGCGCGGCAGCTATCACTTGGGGATCAGACATATCGAGCTCTTTTTCCCACATACATTGATACATGGCCTCTATGTAGGGCTCTGCCAATCCATATTTAAGTGCAAACACCGCGCCGCGCATAATATGCAAGGTATTCACGGGGAAACTGGGATTGAATTTGAACTTGCCAAGATTATGCTTAACTACAAACCTTGCTGTTTCTAGAGAGTTATATTCAGTTTTGTTTTTGATTCCAGCGAGTGCTTCCATTGGTGACTTATTGTTAGTTGCCTTAAAAATCCCTCCCAATAAAATGGGCACGTAGTCAAACTTGGCGCCAGTGCGAGCTTCAATTTCCGGCAGAACTCGGTGACAGTAATAAGTATTAGGGCTACCAAAATCAAAGTGAAATTCTAATGTCATAATAGGCTCTTTAGGGCTGGTTAAAATTTTTCTGCAAACGGACGGATGTCCATTTCATGAGTCCATGCGTCTGGGGTTTGGTGATGTAAATTCCAATAGGCTTCGCCTACCGAGTCTGGCTTCATCAGAGTGTTGGTTGGTAATTTTTCAGGGTCAATGCCGCGAGCTTGAATGCGGCCTCTAACAAAAGCGGTGTCGACACCGGAATCAATCACCAAGTGTGCAATATGCAGCCCTTGCGGCCCGAGTTCTCTTGCCATTGATTGGGCCAATGCTCGTAGTCCAAATTTGGCGCTGGCAAAGGCGGCATATCCGCTTGCCCCTCTTAAACTTGCTGTAGCACCGGTAAAAAAAATGGACCCACGGCCTCGTGGCACCATGTGACGAGCAGCCTCGCGGCCGGCTAGGAAGCCGGTAAAACAAGCCATTCTCCAGACTTTGTAGAAGACTCGTTCGGTTGTGTCCAAAATTGAGAAATTGACATTGCCGCCAGCGTTGGAAATAACAATTTCCAACGGACCAATGTCCTTTTCGATAGCAGCGTATCGCTCGATTACTTGATCTTCTTCACGGGCATCCATTGAATAGCTATAAACTGTGCCGCCGCTGGCCTCAATTTCTTCAATTAGGGCTTGGGATTTTGATGCATCTCGACGTGCTAAGCAGACAGTAAAGCCACCTTTGGCAAAACGTTTGGCGATTGCGGCGCCAATATAGTCACCGGCACCGACAATGAGGCAGACTGGTTCAGACACTCATAACTCCTGGTCAGCGAGAATATTGCTGTGAAAAAATTCGCTAAATTAAAGCCCGTAAGGGATTAACCCTATTTATGGAAGAATAGTTTGTCATGAATGCTCAAAAGACACTAGCACGAAGAAAACAGTGATAGCGGCAGATGGCAAATATGGGATAGAGGAGAAAATTCAAATGAGAGGGTGGGGCGGTTTAATTACCCCCTGGCTATTGCCGCTGTGTTTGTCCATAACAGCCTAGCTGCCTGCCTCATTGCCTACTTTTAGAATAAGATTTTGCCTCGCTTTCGGCATCTTCTTTTGTATAATTCTAGGCAAGGGCTTTAGGCAAGGGCTCTAGCAACTAGTTGATCGCAATAGAGGTTACGTAAGCGCCTTTTGCATAGCCACAAAAGTGGTCTCTAAGATCAGGGTGATTGATCTTATCCGGGTGTTCCTCAGCCTTAAGGTTCTCTTGAGCCTCGTAGGTTTCGTAGGCGGTGTTGTGGACTAAAATTCTAAACCACGGGCGATTGCGAGATGGTTTGCTTTTGGCAACTAGCATATACCAGTCGTCAGTTAGCTTGAATTCTGGATCCACATCTACAATGACGCCCCGATAGCCATATAGGCGATGTTGTACTACCTGTCCTAGCTGGAAGTTTCCATGAACGGTCATAACATCCCTTGTTAAATTACTGTCCCTAATCTGAGTGTAGGATGAAGAACTGAGATCGCCAGCTATTCGTGAAAAAAGAATTAGGTTAGGCTGAACAGCTGTATCAAAGGAATTTAGGCTATGAAGCAAGCGCTGTTCACTGTTGGACTGAAAGTGCGAGACTACGAATGCGATATGCAAGGGATAGTAAACAATGCGGTCTATCAGAATTATCTAGAGAATGCGCGACATGAATTCTTGCTAAGTCGCGGTGTCAATTTCGCCGATCTCACAAAAAGAGGAATTATTGTAATCGTCACTCGAGCGGAGCTTGATTATAAAAAGCCATTAAGATCAGGGGACTTTTTCGATGTAACAGTGACTGCTGAGCAAGTGTCTAGATTAAAAATTGCTTTCAAGCAGACTATCCGGTTGCAGGAAAATTCTAAGCTGATAATGGAAGCGATTGTTTATGCGGCTGCTTTGAAAGATTTTAAAAAACCCTTTTTCCCAGATGAGTTGAAAGCGCTTCTCTAGCCCTTAATAGACCAAATCAATTTGTGGCTGCTAGGCCAGAAAATATATTCATCTAAAACTGCCCCCGCGGGGAGCAGGGGCTAAAAGGACGTAAAGGCCGCTGAACTTTCAAGCGAGCCACCACAGTAGAACGGGCTTAATTGGAATTTATTTCAAAATACTGCGCAACCAGCTCTGTCTCTGACGCTATAGAGACTCAACCTCGAACAGTTCATCGAATTTACAAGTTTGTAAAAGCTTATAAACATCGGCTTGAAGATTAATGATCTTAACTTCCCCATCGTCACCTCCGGCGTGAGTGCGCAGCACAAGAAGCATTCCCAGCGCAGAGCTGTCAATCGAAGGGACTTCTAAAACGTCTATTATAAACCGAGCGGGTGTTGGGTTACGGGTTTCATATGCAGCTTGAAAATCTTGATGGCAGGTGTAGTCGAATTTGCCCAGAAGAGTGAGAGTCAGTGTTTGTAAGTCAGGTGAAAGCTGAGAATTGATTTCCATCGGTGTCTGAAAAACCCCTCTAAACGGCAATTTTTTAAGTAACTTTAGTTTAGCACAAGGCCTTAGCGATGGACGACAGCGGGGAAAGCAAACAGCTGGGAGCCTCTACTAATGGCGCAGGATAATTCTAAAAAAAA
>JBLHVT010000087.1:0-12290 GCA_047628735.1 Glaciecola sp. | reverse complement strand
GCTGTTATAGCAGCTTGGGTTCTATCTTTTGCCGCCAACAAACTTTCAATCCATTCGGGGCTTTTATCGCTGCTGCCTACCGCCAGCATGGAACCCATAATATTTCGAACCATGTGCTGCAGGAAGGCGTTCGCGCAGATAGAGAACACTAAAAACTCGCCATACTCGGAAAAGAAAGCCTCAATAATGCAGCGATTAGCGGTCTTTGATTGGCATCCAGCTGCTCGAAACGAACTAAAATCATGTTCTCCCAGTAGAAATTGCGCCCCTGAGTTCATCGCATCAACGTCTAAATTTCTGCGCTGGGTAGTCACCAGGTCAGCAACTAAGGCAGACGCTATTGATCTGGTATGCAGAATGTAATTATAACGCCGGTAAACCGCACTAAAACGCGCATGAAATTTGTCGTCGACCACAAGCGCCTTAGTTACTCGTATTGTTGGAGGCAGTAGACTGTTTACACCCAACTCCCAAGCCTTAACTCCGCGATCGATTGGGGTATCAAAGTGAACGATCTGCGAAGTTGCATGAACCCCTGAGTCAGTTCGCCCGGCACAAATGACCACTATGGTCGAATCAGCGACCTTGCTAAGCGCGACTTCAAGTGCACCTTGGACCGTTGCCAGTGATGGGGATTTTTGTTTTTGCCAACCTGAAAACTTTGCCCCATTGTATTCGACACGCAATGCAATTCTGGTGGTTGCTGGATATCTGTCGCCGCCTGCTTGCGCTGGCTTCGATTGGTCGGAAGTATCTGGGTTAGTCACTGTGGCTGGTGATCACGTTAGAGGCGGTTGCAAAAGAGTAGCCTCAGTCTGAACTGGGCTTCAAAGTTTTCGTTAGTTTCCGAGCTTCACTGATTTGAGCTTCGGTACCCCCTGCTATGACTGCCAGCAAAATTTCTTGCGCGCCCTCTGCATCACCCATCTTCTGATACGCGTAAGCTAGCTCCAGCTTGGTGGCAGCCTCTTCTTCATCGGAGAGGCTTTCTGGGTCACCCTCAAAGTCTGCTTCCTCAAAAGCAATATCGTCTTCAGGTGAGACCTCTAAGTCGTCGCCAAAAGCTTTTGCCAACTCAACCACGGTATCTGCCTTAGCCTGTGGATCGTCAAATTCACCATCAAAATCAAACGTTCCATCATCAACTGAACCGAGACTAACGTTTAGCTTCGCTGAGCTTTTATCACTGCCTACGTCACTTTCCGCTTCGCTATCCAAATCCAAGAAATCATCGTCAGTTAGCTCGATTCCTACATCACTAACATCAATATCATCTGCGTCGATTTCTAGCTCATTGAGATCAAAATTAAAATCATCTTCGATCGCGGCTGGATCATTGACCGGAGGAGTATTGTCAGACTCATTGGCATCGCCAAAATCTAAACTAATTTCATTTTCCGACCCTTCTGGACCTTCTGGTTTCTCGACAACGATGACAGTGGAATCGTCGTCTAAATCGAGGTCAAAAGCATCGTGATCAATTAGCTCGTCCTTGACGTCCGCGCTATCGAAATTAAAGTCCAATAATCTGTCATCGTCTTGCGCGTCACTAACTGGCTCATCGTTATTCACAGAAGCTGGCGGCAGGTCTAATGAGAAGGTTTCTAAGTCCAACTCTTCTTCTATCGCCGCAGGCAATTCTTCAGGCGCCTCTGAAACGTTAAATTCTAATGTGTCAATTTCTAAATCTTCTGGGTCTTTGCTTTCGCCCTTAGCAAATTCTAATTCGATGGCCTGACTAAACTCCAAGGATTCAAAATCAACTTCGTCTTCAACCGGTTCCGCTGTCAATTCAAATTCAGCCAACTCATCAGCTTCACCAAGGCCAAAATCTGCCTCATTGGCTGCAGCGGTTTTCTCCTTATCGTCAGATGTTTCCACCGTCGGCTCTGAAGTATCAGGCTCCAACTCAGTGCCCAGATCGAACATCAAGTCAATGTCATCTGGCTCGGTCTCCTCAGGCATGTCATCCAAAGAAACTTCGAAGAGCTTTGAGGTTTGTGTCTCTTCAACGGGGTCATCGGCGAGATGAAAGGCATTATCTTCGAAAGAATCTAAATCGATTCCTAAGTCGTCTAAGAAAGATGCAGTCTCCGCTTTTTGGCGCTGTGTTTCAGCCTCACTATCTGCAATGTCTTGAAGCGGTGGCTCAACAACAGTATTGGCCGCTAGATCTTTTCGCAGGCTGTCTATCTTTCCATTAATAGCTGGATCGTTCTCTTTTTGCAGTATCTCAGCCTGCATATCGAAGGCCGACACGTCTCCGCGAGCCGAGATCGCTGCTAACCTTTTCAACAATAATTGAGAATCATCAGGACTCTGCTTAAGCGCCTGCGCTAATAATAAATCCGCCTGCTCTAATTGACCATGTTCAATTAGCAGATCAACTTCTTTATTATTATTAAGCTTTAAACCCATCGCGAAGTTACTGCTGTCGTTATCTTTCGTAACATCTTTGGTATCTGTTACGCCCTTAAACTCATCTTTTTTAATGGCATCGATATCTTCTTCATCGGGCTGCTTGGTCTTATTGCGCATCACCAAGAACCCGGCGAGCAACAAAATAACAGCAATGACGGCTGCCATAAGCGCGATGGAATTCCCCATCAACGTTCTCAGCAAGCTATCCACTAATCCGGTAGGCTGCGTTTCAGCCGCTATTTGCGCTGGAATAGCAGCCGCACTTTGCAGCTCTTGTGCTTGACGTTCTGACTCTGCGGCGGCATCCGCTAAAGATTGCTGGAGCTGAGCTAATTGCAAGTCACGTAATCTGATAATCTCTTGTGCGGCCGCAATCTGTTCGTCAAGCTCGGCAAGTCTCGACTCTAATTCTTCCCTTTCTACGCGGACGCGATCTACCCCTTCTTCGCGCAGCACCAATTGGTTTTCCAATTCGGAAATACGCCCATCAAGCACCGAGTCATCGGCATCTTCCAAGGCACCAGCATTGCCAGCGCGGTCTGCATCGATGTCTGAAGTAACAACACTTAGCTGTCCACTCGCTTCTTCGTCTTGCGCAGGCTCGGCACTTGACGGTGCCGCCAAAGGCTGCACATCAACTTTAGCTTGCTGATTTTGCCTACTTACTTCAGCAACTGCTTTACGCTGTCCTATTGCTCGAATATCCTTGATGGTCGGCACTCGAAGCACTTCGCCGCTGCTCAGCCTGTTGATGTTGCCATCAGTGAAAGCATTAGGGTTAAGTTCTTGAATCGCCAGCATAGTTTGTTGGATGCTCACGCTATTGTCTGGGCGAGCTCGCAAAGCGATGTCTGACAGATTATCCGAAGTCCTTGTCATTATGGTTTCTGGGGTGGACGTAACTACGTCTGCTTGCTCTGCGTCGACGGGCTCTTCGGAAACCGTGTCGCCGGAAGCATCGTTAGCTGATTCGTCCACTGCGTCGACAGCCTGCTCTTCTTCAGCTGGCTCTCCCTCAACTGCCTGAGAGTTAGATTCATCGGCTGCATCTTGTGTCATAGCAGCAGGGGCATCGTCAGTAGGGTTATCAGCTTGGTTTGAGGAGTCAGGTGCCACGGATGGCGCAGTGTCCTCTGCTGAAGTTTCTTCTAATGAAACGTCTTCTATTGCAGTGTCTTCTGCACTTGGCGCGGCGATAACTTCTGGCTGAATTATTGGTTGAACAGAGGGAGCTGAACTAGTCGGTGCAGAAGGCGGCGCAATTTGAGGCGCCGAGCGTGGAGCCAATACCGTGCTTATTGGCCGCCTTACCGCCGCTTCTACTTTTGCTTTGTCTTCGTAAACAGGCAAATCTAGCAGTATCGTATGCTCACTCAGCAGACGGCCGTTAGCCCAGCGTGTCTCCAAAACTAAACTTAAGTAAGGCTCTCTAACTGTCTGATTTGTGGTGAGAATGACAAAATTGCCCTGGGGGCCTGCATCGGTATCAAAGCGGATGTTGTTTAAAAATGTCGCTCGCTCGATATTGAAACGCTTGAAATCTTCAAGAGAGGCGACTTGAATATTGAGATCTTCAAGCGGGGTATCGCCTAACTGAAAAACTTCGATACGCACTCTAAGAGGCTGATTTAACGAAGATTCAACACTGACTCTGCCCAGCCCTAAAGCTGAAGCATCAACTGTGATGAATGATAAAAACACAGACAGTATGGCAACGGACTTACGTAGCATGACTTAAGATTCTCTTAGTTCGCTCAAAACGGCCCAGTATTACAAGTTTATATTCTTGCGTGTTTATTCTAAGGTCTCTTTAAAAAAACCATCGGTGATGCTGCACTGCCGTCATAAAGGATAATGACGACTGCACATCGGGCCTGTTTTCTATTAATACTATTTCTTCACTAATGCTTGCAAGTATTCATTATAAATAGCTTTTTATCAACTCTTCAGCTATTTGAACTGAGTTTAACGCGGCACCCTTACGAACGTTATCGGCAACAACCCAAAGGCTTAAACCGTTCGAAAGTGAAATATCTTGCCGGATTCTGCCTACAAAAACTGCGTCCTTTCCCGCCGATTCTGAAACAGCCGTTGGGTAAGCCCCGTCTTTGTGTTCATCTATCACAGTCACACCGCGGGCATTTTCCAGCAATTCACGCGCATCTTTGACATCTAAATGAGTCTGCGTCTCTATTTGAATCGCTTCAGAATGACCAAAAAACACCGGCACACGCACGCATGTCGCACTAACTCGTATATTTTCATCACCGAATATCTTTTGTGTCTCCCACACCATTTTCATTTCTTCTTTGGTGTAGCCGTTGTCCATAAATTTGTCGATTTGAGGTAACACATTGAAAGCAATTTGCTTAGGAAAAACCTCGGCAACAGCGTCTCTGCCATTCAATAGCTCGGCTGTTTGCTTCGCCAATTCGTTGATTGCCAATTTGCCGCTGCCTGAAACCGCTTGATAGGTAGACACACAAATACGCTTGATGCCCACTGCAGAATGAATTGGCTTCAGAGCCACAAGCATCTGGATTGTCGAGCAGTTTGGATTGGCTATAATGTTTCGATTAGTGTAGTCGGCAACCCGCTCAGGATTCACCTCTGGAACAACTAAAGGGATATCGTCGTCATAACGAAAGTGAGAGGTGTTGTCTATCACAACACAGCCCGCGGCAGCTGCCTTAGGGGCATATTCAGCGGAGACGCTGCCTCCCGCTGAAAACAGCGCAATCTGCGCTTGAGAAAAATCAAACTCAGCTAAGTCGGTAACCATCACTGACTTATTCTTAAACATGATTCTCGTGCCTGCAGATCGCTCACTAGCTAGCAGAAATAATTCAGCGACCGGGAAATTTCGCTTTGCTAAAATTTCTATTAAAGCTTCCCCCACGGCACCGGTTGCACCAACAATCGCAACATTATACTTACTCATGTGTCTTCTCTCTTATCTTGTTTGGCTAGGACTCTCGCCCCAAGCCTCTGAATTAGTAAAAATTAATAGATTTAAAAACCAACGAAGGTCTAAAAAAAGATCGAAAATTGGACCGAAAGTAAACTCTATTCATTGCCAGTCACCAAGCAACTCAAGTCGATTGAGGCCGGTTCAAAAGTTGGACGGAGTAAAATACCAAGGGGAAGTTTGTCGCCATTTGTCTTCAAATATTTTAATAGTGTCGGCTTCTTCTAAAGTTAAGCCAATATCATCCAAACCATTGAGCAAGCAATTCTTGCGAAATGAATCAACCTCAAAGGCAATAGTGCTGCCATCTTGGCGAGTAATAAGCTGCTCGTTTAAGTCAACTGTCAAAGAATAGCCTTCGTTCTCTTCGATATCTTGAAACATTTCTGCGACAATCGCTTTATCAATAACGATCGGTAATAAACCGTTTTTAAAGCAATTGTTAAGAAATATATCTGCAAAGCTAGGTGCTATCACGACACGAAACCCATAGTCATCTAAAGCCCAAGGGGCATGCTCTCGGCTTGATCCGCAGCCAAAGTTATCTCGAGCAAGTAGGATTTTGCAGCCTTGATAGCGCGGCTGATTAAGCACAAAATCAGGATTCAGAGGCCTCTGACTGTTGTCAGAATCCGGCTCCCCCTTATCCAGATAGCGGTGCTCATCAAATAAGTTGACTCCAAACCCTGTACGCTTAATTGATTTCAGGAATTGCTTGGGAATGATGAAGTCGGTATCCACGTTCGCTCTATCCAATGGCAGAACCAATCCCTTCTCAACATTAAATTTTTTCATTTCTTGTATTCCGTAACTGGCCTTTTGTAAGCCTGTAATTTTTTAACGCGCTGTTTGACCGAACTGCTTAACCAAGTTCTCGAACATCAACGAAGTGTCCATGAATCGCGGCAGCAGCTGCCATTGCAGGACTAACCAAATGAGTTCGTCCGCCAAAACCTTGGCGACCTTCGAAATTTCTGTTCGAAGTAGAGGCACAGTGTTTGCCATCTCCTAATTGATCGGCGTTCATGGCCAAACACATCGAACAGCCTGGCTCTCGCCACTCAAGACCTGCAGCAATAAATACCTTATCCAAACCTTCTGCCTCAGCCTGCTGCTTTACCAGGCCAGAGCCTGGCACCACCATGGCCAATTCAATCGTCGAAGCGACCTTTTTACCCTCGACTATCTTCGCAGCCTCTCGCAAATCTTCGATTCTTGAATTTGTGCAGCTGCCTATAAAGATGCAATCCAGCTTTATATCTTTAATGCTAGTACCACCAGCGAGACCCATATATTTAAGAGCCTGAGCGATACTTTCACGCTTGATTGGATCACTTTCTTGCGAAATCATCGGAATGCTTCCGTTAATGGACGCAACCATCTCAGGGGATGTGCCCCATGTCACTTGCGGCTCAATGTCCGTGGCTTCTAATTCAACAACTTCGTCAAAGTGAGCATCCGGATCACTAACAAGTGATTTCCAAGCCTGCGCCGCCTTCTCCCAAACTTCGCCTTTAGGCGCGAAGGGCCGGCCTTTGATGTAATCAATTGTGGCTTGGTCAACAGCAATTAGCCCTGCTCTGGCACCGGCTTCAATAGCCATATTGCAAACAGTCATTCGCCCTTCTACGCTAAGTGCCATAACCGCTTCACCGGCAAACTCTATGGTACAGCCGGTGCCACCTGCGGTGCCGATACGACCGATTATCGCCAGAACCATATCCTTGGCTGTCACACCCGCTTTGAGGCGTCCGTTAACTTGCACCCGCATATTCTTCATTTTCTTTTGCATTAAGCACTGGGTAGCCAACACATGCTCGACCTCGGACGTCCCGATGCCGTGAGCAAGCGCGCCAAGAGCGCCGTGAGTAGAGGTATGAGAATCACCACAAACAATGCTCATTCCTGGCAAAGTAGCACCTTGTTCTGGCCCCACAACATGCACAATACCTTGGCGCATATCGGTCATTTTTAACTCGAAGATGTTGAATTCGTCGCAGTTGTTATCAAGGGTTGTAACTTGAATTTTAGACACAGGATCTTTAATACCCTCTAACCCTTGGTCCCGCTCACTTTTTGTCGTCGGAATATTATGATCAGGAGTAGCGAAATTGGCGTCTGCTCGCCACGGCAATCGGCCCGCTAGCCTGAGGCCTTCAAACGCCTGAGGCGATGTAACCTCATGAATCAGATGGCGGTCGATGTAAATAAGTGAAGTGCCATCTTCTCGTTGACTAACCAAGTGGGCATCCCAAATCTTGTCGTAGAGTGTTTTTCCGCTCATGCTTATTACCAATTAATCCTTTTTAATACTACGTGTGTGTATAATTTTTGTGTTTATAGCTTTATCTAAACTGTATAACCGCCAAAATGGCAGCAAATGATTCCACTATCGGCCCATCTGGCCCCTGTCCCTCAACAGATGATCCACCAGCACCAAGGCTATCATAGCCTCTGCAATTGGGGTGGCCCGGATGCCAACACAGGGATCATGACGCCCGGTTGTTATGACCTGGGTAGGCTCTCCTGTCACTGTAATAGAGTCCCCAGGAAGCCGGATGCTGGATGTCGGCTTTAAGGCAATACTGGCAAAAATATCCTGCCCGCTGCTAATTCCGCCTAAAACTCCGCCAGAATTATTTCCCACAAACCCATCAGGGGTAATCGCGTCTCTATGATCGCTGCCTTTTTGGGTGACGCAATCAAAACCAGCTCCTATCTCAACACCTTTGACGGCATTGATGCTCATTAAAGCCTTCGCCAAGTCCGCATCCAAGCGATCAAAGATCGGCTCTCCTAAGCCTATAGGCACTGAGCTTGCCAGAACCGAAATCCTAGCACCTATCGAGTTTCCTTCTTTGCTCAAGGCCGCCATGTATTCTTCCATAGCCTTAACTTTCGAGGCGTCTGGGCAAAAAAACGGATTACGTTCGACCTCATCAAAATCTACTGTTTCCGCACTGATAGGACCCAATTGACTAAGATAGCCTCTTATTTGAGTGCCGCAGGTCTCTTTTAAATATTTTTTAGCGATTGCGCCAGCCGCTACTCGCATTGCTGTTTCTCTCGCCGAAGATCGACCGCCACCCCGATAGTCTCGGATACCGTACTTTTTCTGATAAGTGAAATCAGCGTGAGCAGGTCTAAACTGGTCTTTAATCTTGCCATAGTCCTTGGAACGCTGATCTGTGTTGCGAATAAGCAGACCGATAGGCGTGCCGGTAGTCTTACCTTCAAACACGCCCGAAAGTATCTCAACCTCATCGTCTTCTCTGCGCTGAGTCGTAAAGCGGGACTGGCCTGGCTTGCGGCGATTAAGGTCCAATTGCATATCAGCGGCACATAGCTCCATCCCTGGGGGACAGCCATCAACCACGCAGCCAAGCGCGGGCCCATGGCTCTCACCGAAGCTGGTTACTGTAAATAATTTCCCTATGGTGTTTCCGGACATTGAACAACTCAGTCGTTAATAACAAGGTTACGCGGCGCGAGCGCGAAAAACGGAAGATTGTACACTATTTGCGACTGGCGCTGAAACTGCACAATTGATCCCGCGTCAGACAAAAGACCCCAGAACCGCCGTGATTAAACTCAAGCCACACAAATGGCACGTCTGGAAGCGCAGTTTTTAGAGCCTCCTGTGAAAAGCCTACCTCCATTATTAATAGGCCATCACTCTTAATATACTGACCAGCTTGCTCCAATAATTGGATCGGCAGCGCAAGCCCCTCATCCTCACTAAGTAAGCCTAAGGCAGGCTCAGCGAGATATTCAGGCGGAAGCTCGGCATACTCATCCCTAGAGACGTAAGGTGGATTGCACAAAATTAAATCATATTGCTCTGTAATCGCCTCAAAGCCATCGCTTAGCAATAGACTTACTCGGCTCGACAGATCATGAAGGGACATGTTCGATGCTGCTAAATCTAGCGCGTCAGCAGATATATCGGCTAAATCGACATGCGCTTGGGGATATTCA
Source organism: Glaciecola sp. (assembly GCA_047628735.1). Classification (GTDB taxonomy): domain Bacteria; phylum Pseudomonadota; class Gammaproteobacteria; order Pseudomonadales; family Pseudohongiellaceae; genus UBA9145. The sequence goes on along the minus strand of JBLHVT010000087.1, from coordinate 2,923 downwards.
AGCGCGGTGGCCAGCCCTATGCAACCGCTCCCCGTGCACATATCCAAAACCCGCTGCGGGTCTGTATCGACCAAGCCCGAAAAACGGCTTGTAATTAACTCAGCAAACGGAGAACGCGGCACGAGCGCCCTACTGTCACTGTTGAATTTGAAGCCTGCAAACCATGCGCTCCCAACTAAGTAGGCCGCTGGAATATGCTCATCTATACGCCGACGAGCAGCCTCTTCGAGTTTGCCCAATTGGGTCGCTGACAATATTTTGGCGGCCAGGTCAACTTCTTGATCAAATTCAATCCCAAGCAGTACAAAGACAATATAGACCGCCTCATCATATGAATTGTCCGTGCCATGGCCATAAAAAAGGTTCGCAGATTCAAACCTCAACGCCAGCTGTGAGATGTAATCTTGCACCGTAACTACATTGCCCATCAATGAATCCATAAAGTGCTTTACCAATAAATACTGTTATCGTAGGGTAGCGGCCATTAGTTAAAACTTAGTTGTTAAGGTGAATTATCAATGGAAGAGTCCTTTTTAAAAATCATTCAGGAAATAGGAGAAGACCCTAGCCGTCCCGGTTTAGTGGACACTCCGAAGCGCGCCGCCAAAGCAATGAAGTTTCTTACGCAAGGCTATGAAATGGACCTTGATGAAGTCATTAATGGCGCTCTCTTTCCCACAGAAAATGACGAGATGGTCATTGTTAAAAACATTGAACTATATTCAATGTGCGAGCACCACATGCTACCGTTTATCGGCAAGTGCCATATCGCCTACATTCCCAATGGCAAAGTTATTGGGCTATCTAAAATCGCACGCGTGGTTGATGTGTTTGCGCGCAGGCTACAAATTCAAGAGAATTTAACCACTGAGATAGCAAATTGCATCGTTGAGAAGACCAATTCCAACGGCGCCGCGGTTATCATAGAAGCTCAGCACATGTGCATGATGATGCGAGGAGTCGAAAAACAGAATTCGGTAATGACTACTTCGTGCATGTTGGGAGCATTTCGTAATAGTTACAAAACGCGCAGTGAGTTTCTCTCGCTAATCAAGTAACTGACGCCGAACGATATCAATCCTGTTCTGGCACGCCGTGCTCACGCAGCTTGGCGCCAAAGGCCCAACCCCGTGTGAGGACAACCTCGACGAAGATATTCCCGATTCGATCAAGCGCCGCATAATTATTTCGGCGCGCTTCTGAGTACGCTCTTGAAGCTCTGACAAACTCATGTCATCCGCAAGGTGGGAGACAATATAAATCTCAAGCAATGGATTTTCATTTAATACCGCTATCAACGTGTCTATCTGATCGCTTTCTATTACTTCATTGCCTTGAAACTGTATGTCTCTGAGCGTACTAAACCCCTTTTCTGTTATTTCTTGAGCTAGGTTTCTTTGATTCGTTGTAGGAAAACTTTGCAGCGTATCTGTGGGCTCAGTAATTTCTACATAGGCGTAGAGACGCCGATTTCCTCTGGTGATGATGTATACTGTGACGTAGGAAGAAGTACCGCCACCCGCAGATGTTTGATAGGCAAGATAGAATTGGTTTTGCACGGGACCATAAAGTATTCTATTTTTAAAAACATCATTAGCCCAGCCGCTGCTACTGCCGCAAGATCTCCCTACGCAATTAAACAACAGCTCAAAAGAATTACCCTCAAATTGATTCTGGAAAAACCTATAAACATCTTCCCCTGAATATTCCGATGGTATTTCATACAGGGTTTTACTTAAAACACCTGTCACCCGTCGAACCGCTTCTGGCCCATCATTCTGAAGGATACCCAGTGCGACCTGATGGATCGTATTAGGGGTAACAGAGCTAGAAACGATGCTCGAGTTTGGAAAAGCGTCTATAAGCTCTTCAACAGGGTTTTGCTGCGCTCCTGCTAAATTTGCTTGAATTAACAGAACACTCGCTGACAATAATTTCAGTACTTTATATCTTAACAGTCTAATCATGGTGACAGAGTATACAGTACCTTGCCGCATCCGGGGGCCACAATGTCCATTGACACGCAAGCAATATGACTAGTCTCCATATCACTGCTTGTCGCCAACGTCCCGTCTACCAAAAGTGCCAGTAAGTTGGATATCAGGGGATTATGGCTAATCAGGAACACTTGCATAACATCAACTTTTTCAATTTCATCCAACAGGTCATAAACGCCTGACTCAGGCTCCAAAGCTTCGCTGACTTCGAAACTAAGCTGCGGATAACTTGTTAGAAGCGCAGAACAGGTTTGCCTAGCGCGTTGATAGGGACTCGTTAGGGCGCGATCAATCTCCGGTGCATGTTGGCTTAATTTAGCTATTACTGAGCGATTGTCCATTATACCTTTGTGGGTCAATTCTCTTGCAGGATCTGATAACGCTTTCTGTTCCGCCTCGCCATGGCGCATCAAATAAATCATCATTTTCTGTTACTCACCATTAAGATTTTTTATAAAAGAAATACTCTTTCAGTATCCCCGATTACCAAAATAGCACTGTCTGCTAACTTAGCTCTGAGTCGGTGGCCTCAGCCGGTGAATCCGCTTGAGTTGATGCCGCGTCCGAATCGCTAGGTTTGGATGCTGCAGCAGTCACCTTCTTTTTTGCTGGTTTTTGAGTGACCGATGGAGTGTCGCTAGCAGAAGCTATGCCGGTTTTTGATTTCGCCTTGGGCTTCTTCGCTTTCATACTTGGTTTTACTGCTTTGGGCTGTGTTTTCCCCTCTTCCAATTCAGAGTCTGGGTCTGGGTCTGAGTCAGGATCGGAATCTTCGTCCTTTACCGCAGGGTCAGCCTTGTCAGAAGCAGAATTTTCAACCACCGAAATATCTTCTTCCGGGAAGTCAGAAAACGGAAATGGGCGCTCATTGGAATTATAAGTAATATAGTCAATTATTTGTGAAACATATTGCTGCACTACTGACG
>JBLHVT010000086.1:0-12310 GCA_047628735.1 Glaciecola sp. | reverse complement strand
GACAGCTTCTTTACTCGCATTCGAGTGGCATTAGACTACGATGTCACCGAGGATCAATCGGGCCTAAAGCTTGAAGAAGAAACCGAGATATTCATTAATCTGGATGGCCCACTGCAATCGTTTTTCAATGGTTTATTTGGAAAGAGTACAACCTATTGGAATGGCCAGTACTTTGATGAGCAATTCAATCAAGTCGTAGTCGGCTTTGCGCCTACCTCAGACCTGCGGATTTCCACTCAAATTCGCTACGAAGATGTAGTCGATTTTGCAAACACCCGACTCGGCCGCTCCAAACGCTATCGACCTTCAATAGACTATCAGCTAGGTCAACATGTGGAATTCAGTTTAAGCCACACACTGCAAAAATTTGATGTCGACGCAGGCCGACTCTTTACAGCCAATCTGACCAATCTTCGCACTACTTATCAATTCAACGCCAAAAGTTTTCTGCGCTTTACCCTGCAGAACAGCTACAACAAGCGTGATCAGGATTTGTATAACAATGCGGTTCAAAGTCGCAGCAAAAACCTCACTACACAGCTTCTTTATAGCTATCGCTTTACCGCCGCTACGCGTTTTTTCATAGGCTATTCTGGAGCCTCATTTCAAGATGACAGCCTAAGTTCAATAGAACCCACTAACCGTACTCTTTTCGCCAAGTTTAGTTACGCTTGGCATCCTTAACATCACCTCTTCAGTAAAGATTTAGTTTCTCAAAACCCGCCACAGTCCTTCGCTGTGCAAATCTTTACAGATTTTTGGCGTCTCACCACCAAAGACGTGCATCTTGAATGAGCAAAGGCAACATTACTGCAATGCACAGACCGAGAGAAGCAAAAGCATTGACCAAGCTAGCGGCATCCGGTGGTCGAGAATCCTTTAACAATATTGCCGACATCAGTAAGCGGTGAGGACTTTAATTAGTCTTTGGAAAATTCAGCCTTACTGCTGCGATACCGCTAATTCATTCATCCGTTCAGCACTGAGGTGCTCAAAACTTAATACTAGCAACCAGCAAGGTGTTGAGCGTAATACTGAAAACCATTAAAAAGTGCACCCTCTTTGGGATTTACTCTGTAACTGCGCACAAAGAACGAGCGCTGCGAATCACTCTGAATAGCTGTTGTCATTATTGCGCCAAACGCCTGCCTAATATGCTGTCTTTAGTTGATTGCTGTCTGTAAAATTAACGCCCTCTTAAATCATACTTAGAAACAGCCATTATGGGTCAGCACACTTCTCTTTACCGAAATCATCTTGATGCGGGCGCCAAAATGGTGGATTTTGCGGGCTGGGACATGCCTATTAATTACGGCTCCCAGATTGAAGAGCACAATCAGGTGCGAACCGCTGCTGGTATCTTCGATGTATCTCACATGACGGTGGTTGATATAAGCGGGCAAGATGCTGAGAAATTCCTACGTTATTTGTTAGCCAACGACGTTGCTAAATTAGATGAACAGGGTCGAGCACTTTACAGCGCCATGCTTAATCACGATGGCGGTGTGGTTGATGACCTGATCGTCTACCGCATGAGCTTCGGATTTAGGGTCGTGGTTAACTGTGCCACTCGAATGAAAGATCTTACTTGGATGGCCGAAAATGCCAGTGGATTCCAAATAGCAATTGAAGAAAGACCGAAATTAAGCATTCTTGCTATTCACGGGCCTGAATCTATCGAGGCGACTTGTAAGGTGCTCTCTGCCGAACAAGCCCAGGCTGTGCTTGAACTAAAGAATTTTCGGGGAATCGAGTTAGGCGACTATTTTATTGCGCGTACCGGCTACACCGGGGAAAAAGGTGTTGAACTCATTATCCCAGACAGTGAAGCTCCTGAACTGTGGGACAAGCTGCTAGCTGTAGGTGTAAAACCTGTAGGCTTGGGAGCCAGAGACACTCTGCGACTTGAAGCGGGAATGAACTTGTATGGCCATGATATGGATGACAGCACATCACCACTTGCTGCCAACATGGGTAATACCATCGTTTGGGAGCCCTTGGAGCGATACTTTATCGGGCGCCAAGCAGTGAGTGAGCATCAAACACAACAAGCAGCGGGGAAACTTCCAAAGCTTGTGGGCCTAGTTTTGGAAGGCCGAGGCGTCCTGCGAGAAGGCCAAGTTGTTGAAACCGATGCTGGCAGCGGCGTAATCACCAGTGGAAGTTATTCACCTACGTTGAAGCATTCCATCGCTTTAGCTAGAATCCCAACAACCAGTACTGCTTGCAAAGTTGATATTAGAGGGACCCTCACAGATGTGAGAATAGTTACCGCCAACTTTGTCCGCTTTGGAAAGAAAATCTTCGATTAAGGCAGTAGAATAACACTGCCAAAAACTAAATCTTGAATAATGAGGATCATTGAGTGAGCAATTTCCCAGACGATTTGAAATATGCGACGTCCCATGAATGGGCACGGGTAGATGACGACGGAGTCGCGACCATCGGCATTAGTTTTCATGCACAAGATGCGCTCGGAGACATCGTGTTTGTTGAACTTCCTGAAGTGGGCGCCATGGTTAACGCCAAAGAGGAAGTTGCAGTGGTGGAGTCTGTTAAAGCAGCCTCTGATATTTACTGCCCGTTATCTGGTGAGGTCATCGAAATCAATGAAGCTCTTGTAGAGGCTCCAGAAACAGTTAATTCGCTCCCTTATGACAACGGCTGGTTCTTCAAAGTAAAACTGAATGATCCGGCTGAGATTAATGAGCTTATGGACGCTGAAGCTTATTCAGAACACTGCGACGGGGAATAATCCAATTCTTCCCGATAGTCGTTTACGTTAATACATACTGGCTCATCCACTACGGCGTGCTTAGCCAAATCACATAATCCTCAAGGGCTGATCAACTTTACACTTTCTGATCAGCCATTTTCCCCTAAAGATCTAAAAGGACGGCAATGCAAACGCAAAAATCTCCCGCGAACACCCTGGCTGCTGCTGGCAATGATTCTGCCCCAACTTTAGAAGCACTTCATTATCACGACGAGTTCGTGGATCGCCATATAGGCCCTAGTGACGAGCAAATTCAAACCATGCTGTCTGCATTGGATTTAGAGTCTTTAGATGCTTTAGTGGAAAAAACAGTTCCAGCGAGTATCTCCCTCAAAAAGCCATTAGCATTGCCTAAACCTCAAAGTGAAAGTGACGCGCTTGCCAGATTAAAGGCGCTAGCCAGTCGAAACCAGACTAACCGCTCATACATTGGCTTAGGCTACTACGATACATTCACACCTAACGTCATAGCCCGCAACGTTTTAGAGAACCCTGGCTGGTACACGTCTTATACTCCTTATCAGCCCGAAATCGCTCAAGGTCGTCTGGAATGTCTCTTGAACTTTCAACAGATGGTTCTAGATCTAACAGCGATGGATTTATCTAACGCGTCCTTACTGGATGAAGCCACATCCGCCGCAGAAGCTATGTCGCTTGCCAAAAGAGTAAGTAAAAATCGCAAAGCGTCTAAGTTTTTTGTAGACGAGCAATGCTTTCCGCAAACTATTGACGTGCTTAAGACTCGAGCCGAGCGGTTTGGGTTCGAACTGGTTATTGCTGCACGTGACTCAATTCCTTATTCTGAAGTTTTCGGTGCCTTGTTTCAGTACCCCTGTGCACAGGGCGATGCCACAGATTTGACTGACACCATAGAAAAGCTTCATGAACAAAACGCTATCGCTATTGTAGCCGCCGATCTCATGAGCTTAGCCGTGCTAAAGCCACCAGGAGAAATGGGAGCCGACGTCGTGATTGGCAGTACCCAGCGGTTTGGCGTACCAATGGGGTACGGCGGACCACACGCGGCTTACTTCGCAACCAAAGAAGAATTTAAGCGTGCGGTGCCAGGCCGAATTATTGGTGTATCTGTTGATAGTCGTAACAAGCAGGCCTTCCGGATGGCACTGCAGACGCGTGAGCAGCATATTCGCCGAGAGAAAGCGAACAGCAACATTTGTACAGCACAGGCTTTACTTGCCAACATTGCCGCACTGTATGCGATGTACCATGGCCCGGAAGGTATTAAGAAGATATCTCAGCGAATCCACCGACTGACTTCAATTCTAGCCATCGGTTTACAATCAGCAGGCCTTACTCTGGCAAATGAGAATTACTACGACACGCTAACTATTAAAATCGATAGTAGCGATGTTACATCGTTACAAACACGGGCTCGTGAGGCAGGGATCAATCTTCGGCTTGATCAACTCAGCAACAATTCAACTGTCGGGGTTAGTTTGGATGAGTGCGCTACCGAGAAAGACATCGAGTGCCTGTGGCAGGTTTTAGCAGGCGATGCAGCAAAAGATTTGATTGTCTCAAGTATCGATCTTGAGATTACTACCGGCGAAAGATTATCGGTCATTCCAGAAGCCCTGCGCCGTCAAAGCAGCTATCTACAGCATCCAAATTTCAATCGCTTTCACAGCGAGACCGAAATGATGCGCTATATAAAAAGACTCGAAAACAAGGATATCTCCCTTACCCATTCGATGATTGCACTGGGCTCATGCACAATGAAACTTAATGCAGCTGCAGAAATGATTCCTATCAGTTGGCCTGAGTTTGCAAAACCTCACCCTTTCACCCCTGTCGATCAAATGGCCGGCTATCGGGAAATGATAGATGAATTGGAAGCCATGCTCGCCGAGATCACCGGCTTCGATGCGGTAAGTATGCAGCCTAACTCTGGTGCTCAAGGTGAATATGCCGGCCTTCTAGCGATAAAGAAATATTTGGAAAGCATAGGCCAAAGCAACAGAAATATCTGTCTGATTCCGACATCTGCCCACGGCACCAATCCTGCTAGTGCACAAATGATTGGCATGAAAGTCGTACTGGTAGCCTGTGACGAAGATGGCAACATTGACGTTGAAGATCTTCGCACTAAAGCCGAAGCTCACAGCAAAGATCTTGCAGCGCTTATGATCACTTATCCTTCGACTCATGGAGTTTTCGAAGAAGCTGTTAAGGAAATTTGTCAGACCATTCATGATCACGGCGGCCAAGTTTACATGGATGGCGCGAACCTCAATGCACAGGTTGGCGTTTCTAAGCCTGGTGAAATTGGCGCAGACGTCTCTCACGTAAACTTGCATAAAACATTTTGTATTCCTCACGGTGGTGGCGGACCAGGCATGGGACCGATAGGAATTAAAGCGCATCTCCAACCTTTCGTTGCTAATCACTCGCTAGTTAGATTAGTTGGGCCAAACACAGAGAATTCAGCGGTGTCTGCAGCACCTTGGGGCAGCTCAGGAATACTGCCTATTTCATGGATGTATATCGCCATGATGGGGGCCGAAGGCTTATTGAAGGCAACTCAAGTTGCAATCTTAAGCGCCAACTATATTGCCAAGAAACTTTCGCCACACTACCCCGTGTTATACACCGGGCGCAGCGGAATGGTCGCTCATGAATGTATTATTGATATCCGGTCGCTAAAACAAGCCTCCGGCATTAGCGAAGAGGATGTCGCTAAGCGGCTAATGGACTTCGGTTTTCATGCTCCAACCATGTCATTTCCTGTGGCGGGCACGTTAATGATTGAACCGACCGAGAGCGAATCGCTGCAAGAAATAGATAGATTTATTAATGCAATGATTCAGATTCGCAAAGAAATTGCCGATGTGGAGTCGGCCAAAATTGACGCACATAATAATCCATTAAAAAATGCACCCCACACCATGGAAGACATGTTGGACGAAAGCTGGGACAGACCTTACAGCAAACGTGAAGCTGCATTTCCATTAGGTGAGGATGGCTTAAGTAAGTTTTGGCCTAGTGTGAATCGTATAGACAACGTGTATGGCGACAGAAATTTATTCTGTTCCTGCCCGAGCATAGAGAATTACGAATAGGTTGGGTGGAGCTGAAATTTACGTACCTGTTATCGGCCATCTCGATAACACTCTCCATAACTGCTCACATAGACAGCCGTGACTGATTAAGAGTCGCCGGCGCTGTCTATGTGAGAATTGCGCATCTTACGCAGCTTCTCCATCTGATCATTTATATGAGTTAGCTTCTCTGAGATTTCTTTCTTACTGTTAATAATCGTTTCGTCGTCGGAGTTTTCAAATTCTTTAAACGAGGAATACAATTGAGCCTTGATCTGTTTTGGTCGAATCTTGCGATGAGCTTGGTAATGGCTTGTGTATCTGCGAACAGCCAAGCCAGGAATTAAAACAACTGAGATCGCCACAAGATATGGCATGGAAATCCACAACAAAAAGATCCACTGCACATAGGCAAGGTGCATGTATTGCCACTTCATCCCCAGCATGTAGGTAGACACTAGTACGGCGACTGCAGCAATTAGCATGGCAAAAAACCACAGTGAGTCACCAAGCTTTTTTATTTCCCCATTGCCATCGGGATCATCCGGATCTAAGGCATGTTGTAAACTCGGCGCTAGTTTTAAATAAAGCCCTATGATAGCGACAACGGCAAATAAACCCATACCCAGGCTAAATCCAGCGACGAAAAAACCGACATAGATCAAAGACAATGAAAGTGGCGAAGAATGAAACTCACCGGGGACACCAAGTAAATGGGCAACTGCGACATTAACAGAAGCGCAGAATAGCCCGGCCAAACCATAGTGATAGTCACTTAACCAATGGCGCACAATATAACTGGAGAGCTGATCGTTACCCTTGAATTTATTGACTGTGCTTAAGCTTACCCTAAATACATCTGTGGCAATGTATAGAGCCATAATTGCCGTGCTGATAATTGCGCCAAGAACCCAACAATATTGACTAAAAAACACAGACTTGTCGGCCATGGCCAAATATTGGGCGACAATATAGACGCCGCCGATAGCTAGTGAGATTGCAGATTTTGAGATATAGCTCAAGCGGCCACGGTCTCTATTGGGGTCGTAGAATGGATAGAAGTCTGTGGTTTTGATTGTCATGTGTGATTTTCAAATAAAGTGGGTTTATCTTCTATCGGCCAATTATGCCGTGTTTCAAGCTCAAGGCGCCAATACTTGCGTTCTCAGTGCGCTAAATCAGATTAGCGCCCCTTGGCTTTCAGATTTAGACTCTGTCCCTATTTGTTTATTAACTACTCCCTTGTTGCGTATTAGCGCCTTAACTGGTCGTTTCTTAATTATTCGTTTCTTAACTACGGGGCTCGTGAGAGGGACTCGCCTTCTTGTCAGATCCTCACCGGATCTGACTTTAGAGTCAATAAATGACAAGTAGTTTCTAATAAAGGGTTTGGATATGTACTCACGATAATGCTTGTAGGGCGATTCCCGCTCTTTCAAATAGTTAACGAACGTAACATGAGGAGATACGAAGTCTGATCTGCAGCCAAATGAATTTGCAGAGTAGCTTGACCATTCGTATGCGCCAGCATGCTGTCGTATTCCAGTGTCTAGCACTCTTCGTTCAATGTATTTTTGGCAATCCAATGTAAGCCGGCTTCCAACAACCCGGCTAACTCCCATGCTCTTCGCGAGTGGAGAAGATTCTCGCTCATAACGCTCTTGGAAGTATTTCGTATAACTATTCCTTACTGAACGTATTAAGCAATCTAGCCCTGTAGACGATGTCGGGGTCACTAACAGGTAAACCTCATTAGCCAGTAAAGCGTAAGAATGAAGCTCGACTTGAAACGGCTTAAGTCCATTAAACAGTCTTAAGATGAAAAATCGATGGCAGTATTTATCAACAAAGGCTCCTCCACACGCTTTTCCTTTTAGATAGACGCAATAGGTTTGTCCTGCTCTAAATTTCTGAGTATTTTGAACCATGAAACTCCCTCCTTGGAAAATGGTCATCTGAAATCACAGCCTTATTCGTGCTATGCGCGAATCGCTAAGTGCTCATCGTCGAGCATTAATTGCTTGTCTGTTGCTCTAAGGAGCGCTGGACTGTGACTAACCAAAATTAGTGTGATTTTGGATCGACGTATCATTGCTAGGAGATCAAGGGCAATAGCCTCACTTAAGTGAGAAAGGGCTTCATCAAGTAGCAGTATTTTGGGTTTATAATATAAAGCTCTAGCCAATAGTAAGCGCTGCACTTGCCCAGCGGAAAATAGCAGTCCTAGTTCGCCTATTTGTGTACTAAATCCCATCGGCAGCTCTCTGATGACGTCAGCAATACCGACAAGCTCACACACTTCCATCAACTTGTAATCATCAAATTTTTCAAGGTTTAGATTGATGTTGTAAGCCAGGCTACCCGCTAGAAGAGTCTCCCCGTGCATAATGGCAGCCAAATATCCCCGCCTTTCTTTCATAGAAAGTGTTGCAAGTGCGCGACCACCAAAAAGAACGCTCCCTGATTTAGCCTCCTCAAAGTTTAAAAGTATCTTCAAAAAGGTTGACTTTCCACAACCCGATTTTCCCCATACTCCAAGGCTTTCCTCAGCATCTAATTCACAATTCACATTGTTAAATACATTCGGCAAATTCTCGGCGTAGCGGAAGCTAAGTCCTTTTACCGACAAGTTGGCAATTACTGACAACTCTAAGAGCGAATCGTGCTTTTTGCCGAACTCTCTTTCATGAAGTGTAATATCGGAGAGTCGTTCTAGCTCTAAGCTCATGAGCTTTAGTTCAGCCAATTTAGGCACCATCGCCGTGACTGAGCCGATAAAATGAGCTTTAAGAAAAATGAAACTCATCAGCTGACCAATGGTTAAGGATTGCTCAAAAACCAGCATCGCCCCGAAGTAAATTGTCAGTATGTGATCAATGCCGAACACCAGCCCTTGCATCGTACTGATCGACAATTGAAATGAACCTAGGTGGTAAGCGGAGTTAATAAAGCTGGTATAGGATGACAGCCATTCGTGTTCGCGCTCTTGCTCGATACCATTAATTTTCGTTGTAGAAATACTTCTTATATTTTCCATAAATGAAGTCTGTTGCTTAGCTCCTGCAACGAGTGCTTCTTCACGAAGGGTTTTTTCTTTCGCTATAGAAACGCCCCTTAAGATGCAAAATAGCACTATCCCAACTAAAGCTAGGCCACACAGAAACGGACTATAAAGATAAAGAAGAACAAGAGTCACCAAGGAGAAAATTCCGTCCACTACAACCGTAATCATTTCCTGAGTCACCAGCTGTTTGATGCTTTCAAGCGCTGAGAATCTAGAAACGATATCGCCCATTTCTCTTTTCTCGAAAAACCTTAACGGCAACCTGATAAGGTGATGAAACGTAGACTCTGCCAATTGAAAGCCAAATTGATTCGAAAATTGAAGCAAAATGATACTTCTAAAATACGCAATTACAGTTTTCGCAAACATGACTAAGAGAAATAATGCTGACAACAACAGCACAAGGTCTTCATCTCGTAAGCTCAAGCCTTGATCTATAACTAGTTGAAGATAGAGCGGTGTTAGTATCGACAGCAGTTGGATTAATATCGACATTACGAACACTTGGGCCATGACCTTATAAAAACCAACACCGGGTTCAAAGAGCTGTTTTAATGTGAATTTTTTTTGCACTGATACAGCAACAAATTCCTGGGCCTTTTTTACCTCTATCGCAACCCCGGTAAAATGAACTCCAACTTCAATACTTGAATAGCTTCTTACGCCAACAGCTGGGTCATGCAATACCAAAGTACGCTTGCTAATTTTCTTCAAAACTACAAAGTGATCTAAGTCCCAGTGCAGGATTACCGGTAATTCAAGATGCCCAAGGTCACTCATCTCTACTTTTAACGGGCGACATCGAAGCCCTATTCGTTCGGTTGCCATCATAAGATCTTTTACCGATGAACCAGCTGAAGATAATTTGAAGCTTTCTCGAAGCTCTCCTAAGCCGATTTTTCGTCCTAGATAGCTGGATATCATCGCGATGCACGCTAACCCGCACTCGCTGGTTTCCGATTGGAAAATCATTGGTAAAGAGTATCGTGGGGCAAAGAGTCCATTCATAATATTTTGCCTTTTAGCTGCAATACTGGTTTAAAGATAAACTCCAGGAGGGAAAGGTTCTCCATGACAAAATCCGCGGAGAATTGTATGCCGCTCACAAGCGGAAACACCTCGGCTCCCTCAACGTAGTGCTTCTCAAGCTCTGCTATAACTTTGTACACCGGTTCATTCAATCCAGGTATAGGCAGTAATGTTTCTCGAGGATCCAATGTAGCCCCGCTAATCTGGACCACCGTTGCACTCGTATACCCAAATTCAGAAACGGGGAATGCGTCGAAACCTAACAGTAATTCTTGTTCGGTATGTATTTTCCCAATTACACTAGAGGGCACAAATAGAGTTGCTTTCAGGTCTTGGTGATTAGGTAGGATAGTCAGCAATGCTTGGCCACGGGATACCGGCGAACCAGCCTCTACTGCCACGCTGGCCACTATCCCCGTTTGCAGGGCTTGAATAGATATAAAGGTTTCCTGATCGAGATTTCTGATCTCACCGGCAACCCTGCGACCTTCACTTAAGACTTTCGATTGCTTACTCTCGAAACCTAGGTCGAGCAAATCTAATTGCAACAGGCCATCTGCAATCTCCGCTTCGGCAGTGTTGATTTTACTCAGCACCAGATTCCTTTCTCTTTCAACGCTGAGATGAGTTAGCAGCTCCCGATCAAACCGTGATTGAGATATATTTGAGTGCTTAAGCAAGCTTGTTAGGGATTTCACATGATTACTGCTTAGAATCTCTTGCTGGCCTAATAAAGTAGCCTCAAGTCTAAGACTAGAAAGTGACTTTTCCGATGCGGCGACACTTAAACTACCCCTAACTAATTCCCTTTTGTATAGGCGTTCATCCATAGCCAATTCTTTTGCCAAGCTTTCTTGAGCTAGTTTAAGCCTTTGGATATTTGAGAATTGCGGGCTTTCACCATTGCCATTTAGAATCAGGGTCGACAGAGTCATTACAGTCTGCCCTTTCTCCACTAACTCACCTTCTGTAATAGCAATAGAGCTAACGATTGCCTCACTGGGTGCTTTTATTTTTTGGGAGGCCGATTTTGGTTCCAGTATCCCGCGCGCGGAGTTTGTCTCTTTGTATCGGATTAAGCATAAAACTAACAGCGCTAAGCACATTAAGCCGATACTACTCCAGGCCATTGTCTTAACTGCTGACGACTGACTTATGACAGCTGTGCTTAGGCTTTTTTGGCGCCGATAAATAAGTACTTCCGGTCGAAACAATTCGCTTCGCTCTACTCTCGGGGTTTCCCTCATGTTGCAGACTTGAGCTCTTGGTTCAGAGCTAACACGAGATCGGAAATTGTATGCAAAGTCTTTAGCTTGTTTGAGCTAATAGTGACTTTATACTTGTCTTCAAGTTCACAAATAATCTCTAGAACTGACAGTGAATCAGACACAAGATCTGACAGAATTAATTCTTTTGAGTCAGCACAATCGTTAAAGCTATGACTGGTATAATCTGACAAGATTAACAACACATTCTTCAGCATAGCTGCTTGAACATTCTTGTTCATAAACTTATCCTTTAGAGATTTTTAAAGTAATTTTAGTGGTTTTCAGTGCGAGCCCTCAGTAAAGTATTCAGGCAGATGAGTAAGATAGCGCCACTGCTCTGAATGGCGATTAAAAAAATACTGGAAAAAATCAATCTGAAGTTGCGTCATGCGAGTGACAGCATCGGCTCTAGATTCGCCATCCTTGATTCGAGGCTCGATCTGTCTGCCAATTTCTATTTGATGTGTATCACCATCTTTGAAACAGATAACTGGCAAGATTGGCACCTTGTTAGTCAGCGACAATAACGCAATACTTTTTGAGAAAGCGGCTTTTCTACCTAAAAATTCTACTTCGATGGTTTGGCCGAATTCACTTGGCAGATCAGCAAACATCACCAAGCATCGATTGGAGTTTCGTAAAAACGCAGACAGGCCGCGTACATCGACTTTATCAAGCAGTATTTGATTCTCAAGGCCGGCGCCTTTTCTGCCAAACGCTCTTTTCATGTTTTCAATATATTCAGCACTTGATTTTGTCTGGCTTAAGACTACTGTTTTGCTAATGTCCTTGTGAAAGCAAATAAATTTATGCAGGCCATAGACAAAGTTCCCAAAGTGAAAGCTAGCGACAATTCTTGATCTTTGGTCGCGGGTCAGCAGCTCTCGAATTTGGCAGTGCTGGGGTATTTGAATGCGCCGGGCAAACTTGGCAGCAACTGCTGTGCCCTGTACGGTATTTCTAAGGCTTTCAATATTGTCTAGGAAAGCCTTGTTTTTGATAAGTGCTTTAGCTGTAGCGTGAATTGGTTCGCGAAGAAAGAATGCGATCTTAACGACGTTTAGCTGGTTCCTGCAGCTAAGGTTAGGGGCAGGGATAAGTGCAGGGATAAGTG
>JBLHVT010000085.1:0-12372 GCA_047628735.1 Glaciecola sp. | reverse complement strand
AGCTTGTTAAGTATTACATACCTGATCATATTGTAATACTTGGGGCGAGAATAGGGCTAAAGCCTCAGCGCATACAATCAGGGCTCAAACCTGATGCTCGGGCAGCTTGCAGTAGAATCGTGGCTTGGGGGAGACGGTTTTCCAAGTCCGCGATTCTAGAGCTGTGGGAAGGGTGCGTAGATAATAGTTCGGGGGGGCTGGGACCGGCGCCAACGGACATGTTCTCCCAGAGAGTAATACTTGATGCCGGCTCAAAGCCTGCTCTGGCCATCAGCAAAACGCCCATCGAATCAGCTTCGCTTTCTTGAGTGCGGTTAAACGGTAAGAAAATTCCGTACTGCGTTGCCGTACTCAACACTTGTAACGCTGTAGTAGAGGCTCCAAAGATTTGTGCTGCGGCAACGCTTACATCGCGAATGGTGGCCTGACTAGCGCGTTCGTTACTGTGGTCCGCCAAGACATGACCTACTTCGTGAGCAATGACTGCTGCTAGTTGGTGTTGGTTGACCGCGGTATCAAACAGGCCAGTGTAGACACCAATTTTGCCGCCGGGAAGCGCAAAGGCATTTGCCTGATCTTGCTCGAAAACAGTAACTTCCCAGGCGGCGCTGTTGCGGTCGTCATCATTAAGGGCTGCTATGACATGGTCTGCCACACATTGGACGTAGTTGGTGTCCCGAGCTGATGCGGAAATGGGCGTTTCCTGCTGTATCTGCCGATAGGCCTGCTCACCTTGTCGGGCCATCTCGACGTCTGAGTAAAGCACAACCTGGCGCCGCTCTAAAGGGGAGCTCGCACAGCTGATAAGAAGAATAGGCAAAAAGTAAAAGGCAATTTTTCTTAGCATGCGATATCGCTTTAAAAGTTAGTTTATTGAGGGTTGGCCCTCATCCATTCGTTGACTGAAATGCCAGAACTCAGATTTGCTTGGTGGTTCGGCTGAGCTAATTTGGTTTCGATCGTCTACCTCTGCATCATAAAGGGCTGAATCGGCTTGTTCAACGACCAACGGCCAATTCTCTGAAAAGCTTGAAGCGACGCCGATACTGACGCTAAGAAATCCAAGGCCACTGGATTCGTGCGGGTATTTTTCACGGGCAATAGTGTCACGAATACGCTGAGTCGCGATTTTGAGCCCTCCAAAGATGTCATTGGGGGCAATAAATAGAAATTATTCAACACCGTAGCGAAAGATCTGATCTGAGCTGCGTGGGTTATTGCGTAGTTTGTCGGCTATGAAAATTAAGGCTTCATCGCCTGCTTGGTGCCCATAGCCATCGGTTTATCTTTTGAGGAAATCAATGTCGATTAAAGTGATTTGGTAAGGTTGAGACTGACGTTTTGTCACGGCTGCCGCGCGTTTAGTGTCAATCTCCATAGCGTAGCGATTGGGTAGTCCGGTTAAAGGGGCGCCTATGGACAGCCTATGGAGTTTACGATTTTGATCTTTAAGCGAGTCACTCTTCTGATAATTAGCCACATGAGCTTTAATCTGGTCTGTTTGGGTCACTACACCGATTAGTCGGTGGGTTTTGTCGATCAGTGGCAAATGGCGCAGGTTCCTGCTCTCACATAGATCTAGCGCTTTGAGAATGGTGGTGTTGCCATTGACGTTCAGGGTCACGGTTCATCACATCGCCTGCGGTCACGCCTTTTTTGAGGCCGTGTGTGGCAAATAAGCGAGGAATATCCCGTTCGGTAGTAATGCCGGTTGGCTTGTCGTATTCACAGATTAATACGCAGCAATAGTGCTTTTCAAACATCGTTTGAATCACCGAGAGCAAGCCTTCGCTCGCCTCGTGGCCGATTGTAACTACGGACATTAATTTGCTTAGCATCACTTGCCGGCTCTCTTCTCGAGGGTGTGCTAAAAAGTATAGAACCTATTTTGAACACCTGTCGGGAAAAGAGTGGGATTTAGAACGATAGCACTTTTCTTCAAAGCCGCCATGCTTGGCGTTTAGTCTTAGAAATTGCAAGCAGCCGAATCTATTTGAGAGCGCCGCTCATCACCATTCGGCGAGATTTCGATTTTATAACAATCACCCTGTAAGTCGCGCAGAAGTCGGCGCTTTGGGGTAGCTGAAACAGAGGCTCTAGCAGTGGAATTCACATAGACAACATCCCTTTTGCGCACAGCGTCGCGTACAGGCGCCGATCTATAGGTTACCGTTTCGATTGATCTGGCGGGGTAGCTCTGGCGGCTTAACAGTGAGCCTAACGCTAGTGCGCCAATGATGTTGACATTGTTTCGGTTTCGATTGCGGCCCCACCGGTTTCTGTGGCCATTATTGTAAAAGCCGTCGTTAAAATCGTTATTGTAGCGATGGCTAAAGCCGTCATTAAATCGATTTCCATAGGAAAAGCTGAAAAAGTCGTTACGTCTGATGCCGGCTCTGCCATAGTGATAGGGGTTAGCAAACCCGCGGGAATAATTTCGGTTACCTCGGCGCGCAAAGTCGCGGTTATGGCTGCGGTTATGGCTGCGGTTATAGTCGCGGTTATAGCTTCGAAAGTGACTTCCACCGAAGCGGGAATCGTTATAGCCATGCCGGCCATGTCTGCTGTCAGCAAGCGCGTGCTGCGAGAGCAGGACTGTAACCAATACCCATACACCCAAGAATAATTTGTTCATCTTCTCCTCCATATGCATTGATCGCAATAAGGGTTTAAGACGATAAGTATACCCATCGTCAATGAATACAAACTGAATGCAGGGTCGGCGAATTTTAGCGTTAGACTCTAATTTTGGTTTGAATGAGTTCGCCCAGAGCTCGCGTGGCCGGGCCTGCATTTGGTTGGTCAGCAAACATTAAATAAAGGGGCAGCGAACGCTGAAATTTTTCTTGCAGTTGTATGAGATGCAAAGAGCCGCTTTTTAGTTCTTCCTTGACCCATTTGTCGGGCAAAAAGGCGAATGCCAGGCCAGTTTTTACTAGGGAGATACTGGAAGAGAAATGACTCACTGTCCACCGCTGCTGGGCGCCAAGCCAGCCTGCATCTTGTTCTCGTCTGGTACCAGTGTCGCGCAGAACGATCTGGCGGTGAGACTTCAATTCAATCTCGGAGACGTTTTCGCGTTTTTGCACTAGCGGATGCGATGGGGCCGCCACTGGCAACATACTAATTGTTGTTAATGGAAATCCGTTGAAGCCAGTGGGTATTACCCCGCCGATCACAAGATCGGCTTGCTTCTCTAATAATGCTTCAGTAGTGCCTGAAAGGCTGGTTTCTAGAACTCGAATCCGAGTATGCGGAAACAGCTCGGAAAAGGCTTCGAACGCGTCTACCAAGGCACTTACTTGTTGCAAAACATCTACGGCAATAGTGACCTCCGACTCAAACTCTATAGCCATGGAATTGGCTACTGACTCTGCGCTGGCAGCGGCATTGAGTATCTGCTGTGCGTAACGATATAGCACTTTCCCCTCGGCGGTAAGCACGGCTTTTCTGCCTTCTAAAATCAAGACTGGCTTGGGAAGCTGCTCGTTTAACTTAGCTAGTGAGTAACTGATAGTAGATTGACTCTTATTGAGAGTTTCGGCCGCACGGGAATAGGAGCCTTGATCGACGACGGTCTTAAAGGCGAGCCACTGGTCTAATGTAACGCGGAGTGCTTTCATCTATCTCTCGATATATTCAATATTTCGATATATTAGATCAATTAATTGGGGCATAACATCAAAATAACTGATTTAAGATAGGTTCATCAACTTAACTTACCCATTTACGCCGGAGAGCATGATGAAAAACCTATTGCGACTTACTACCAGTCTTTTTGAAGAAAACAGTGTGTCATCTGCTTTGAGCGCAGATTTAATCTTTGCACTTAAGGGTAAAGGAGAAGATTTTAATGTTATCGAGCGAGACTTTAACAAGCAGGCTATCCCACATTTAGATGGGCAATGGCTAAAAGCCATAAGTACGCCGGCAGCCCAGCGCACCCCCGAGCAACAGGAGAAAGTTGAATTTTCAGACAGCTTGATTGCGGAGATTCAGGTGGCAGACATTTTGGTTATCGGATTGCCGATGTACAATTTCACAGTGCCTTCCATGTTAAAGGCATGGATTGATCACATAGCAAGAGCAGGGGTTACCTTTGCGTATACCGAGCAGGGACCAAAGGGCCTTTTAAAGAATAAGAAAGTGTATCTGGTGTCGGCAATGGGTGGAGTGCACGACACCCCAGCCACTGACTTTCTTCGCCCTTACATGAAATTGATTATGGGCTTTATCGGCTTGGACGATGTAGAAATCATCAACGCCGGTGGCCTCAGTATGGGTGAAGAACCTCGCGCAGAAAGCTTGGCAGCAGCGCAGATGAAAATACAAACACTAGCCGCTTAAATTAACAGGGTGTTGGCGAACATTTCAGGAGACAAGCAGATGACAACACAATTATTTCGGTCTATTGAAGAAGTTATTGAAGGGCAGCAAACCAGTGATGGAGATGGCGTTAAACTCACCCGTGTCATTGGCGGTGGAAATCTTAACCGCTTCGACCCCTTTCTTATGCTCGATGAGTTTGGTTCGCACGAGGCTGCTGATTATATCGGGGGATTCCCCTCTCACCCCCATCGGGGATTTGAGACAGTGACTTATATGTTAAATGGCAGCATGGAGCATAGGGATCATATGAACAACGTAGGCAAACTTGATCCCGGTGATGTGCAATGGATGAATGCGGGTTCCGGGGTAATTCATTCTGAAATGCCGCGCCAAGAAGAAGGTCTCATGAGAGGTTTTCAGCTCTGGCTGAACTTGCCTGGCGCTGAAAAAATGAAACCGGCTACCTATCAAGACCTCAAGTCTGATTCGATTCCTGTTTATGCAATTGATGGTGTGAAAATTAAAGCAATCGCCGGCGAACTAGTTAGCAATGGAGTACAGCTAAAAGGAGCCGTTTTTGGTTTAACAACTGATCCAGCTTATTTGGATATTGAATTTAAAGCTTCGAGCTCGTTAACTTTGGAGGTGCCCGCAGGTTATACCGCTTTGGTTTATGTCTATGAGGGCGAGGTTGCTCTAACGGATAGCGACTCTTTGCTGGGAAAAGGGCTCTTGGCCAGACTTAACAAAGAAGGACTATTGGCACTAAATGCTCGGCATGACTCTCGAGTTTTAGTAATGACTGGCAAGCCTATCAATGAGCCGATTGTGCAGCATGGTCCTTTCGTTATGAATAAGATTGAGGAGATTCATCAGGCTGTTCGAGATTATAATCGAGGATGCTTGGTTTAAGATTCTAATAGTAATTCAGGTTTGGTCCGCTGAGGGAATCGTCAGTTCTTTCGGAAGGTGACGTCGGATTAGTTTCGTAAGTTCTTCGCAATCAGCTTTGCGCCCTGTGCTTTTTCGGCTGCATAGAACGATTGTTCTACCAAGGCTGTTGTCAGCTAAAGGTAAATAGTCTATTAGTGATTGCAGCGGTGGATTTTTACCGACTGCTAAGTATGGCAGCAACGAATAATTTTTGCCTGTGGCAATCATATGTCTGAGCGTCTCGAGGCTCGTGGCATGCAAGCGCTTCTCTGCGCGCCTTTTTTCTGCAGGGCATACCGAAAGAGCTTGCCCACTTAAGCAGTGGCCCTCCTCAAGCAGTATCATGTCTGCGCCATTTAATTGCGACGATGCTATTGGCTGTGAGGCAATCAGTGGATGATTTTTTGGTGCCGCTAACATGAACGGTTCAAAAAAGAGGTCAACGCAATAGAGGGTGTGATTCGCAACGGGTTTTGTAGCGATCACAATGTCCAGCGAACCGGCAATTAGTGAGTTTAGTAGGTTTTCGGTTAGGCCTTCGGTCAGCTGCAGATCCAGATCTGGGAAGTTCTTTGCCAGCGAGCCAAGAACTAGCGGCATTAGATAAGGGCCAAGAGTAGATATTATTCCTATTTTTAGCTCCCCAGTAAGTGGCTTTGTCTCGTGTCGAGTAAGCTGGTCAATCGACTCTGCTGTATCCAAAATAGACCGAGCAAGGATAACTATTTGATGCCCTTTTTCGGTAATCAGAACGCTGCGCTTGCTGCGCTCGAAAATCCTGCAGGCCAGCTGTTCTTCAATATGTTGAATTCTGCTGCTCATAGCAGGTTGAGAGATTGCGCAAAGTGTTGCCGCTTTACCAAAACTTAAATGTTCAGCGACTGTGCACACATAGGTCAGATCACGCAGGTTCAGATGCTTCACACTCATAGGCATTGCTTATATGAATAAAAACTAATACTAATTATACATATATATTGGTTAAGGCTACAGTATTCCACATGCACAAAGTAATTCTCATAAAGACAAATCACGGTAACAAAAGAGGCGCGTAAATGACTGATAAAAAAGAAACTATAGTTAAGCTAAAAGTATTGCTGGCATCTACTTATACACTGTATTTGAAGACACATAACTATCACTGGAATGTGACTGGACCAATGTTTGCCAACTTACATATTCTTTTTGAGACACACTACACAGAGCTCGCGCTGGCAGTAGATGAGATCGCTGAACGGATTCGTGCCCTAGGCGCAAAAGCTCCAGCCAGCTATTCTGAGTTTGCGAAACTGTCATTGGTCGAGGAGAGCACGGGCGAACCTACAGCAACTGAAATGCTCGAAGATTTAACTAAAGATCAGGAAATAATTGCTAAGCTGGCCTTAGAAGTGGTGGCAGCAGCTAACGCTGTAGGTGACGAAGCCACTGCAGGAATAGCCACCGATCGCCAGTCGATTCATGAGAAGCATGCATGGATGTTACGCAGCCATTTGGAGTAATTCGTTCACCTTTCTGGCAAATCTCTGTGGGTCTGCTAGCAATACCGGAGCGCTTTACTCAAAGGGGCAAGCGGTCGCCTTCGGTGGCAATGTTGTAACCTTGAGAGCGAACATACTCACTTTGCGCACTACGACGATTGAGTAAAGGGTTGGTGTGGTTAAAGTGAATGAACCACACTTTGCTTTTATCTTCTGGCTTCAAGTGATTAAGTGCTGCCATGCTTTGGGAAACAAAAGGGTGAGGAATCTGAGACATATCTCGATTGCCTAATTCCCCGTCTGCGTAAAATGTTGCATCCAGCAACGCATAGTCAACAGATTGAACAAGCTCGGCAATATCTTGATCCCAAACTTCCCATTTGTTGATGTCAGGAATAAAGATTGCGGTCTTATTGGGCCCTTCAATGCGATAGCCGACAGTTTCAGAAAATTCGTCGCGATGGGGAACCAAAAATGGCGTTACCAGCAGATTTGGAAATTGGTTTTCCTGCTGGTGTTGAATTTCTTTTAGGTCAATATTGTTGAGTCTAACGAGTTGACTCCACGGTCCATTGCTGCGGATGAATTCAGCCATTCTTGGCATTGCAAATACCGGAACACTGCTCGCGCCTTGGGCCTCATGCCCAAAGAACATCAGTCCGGCATAATGGCCGATATGAGCATGAGTTAGGAATACTCCGTCTAAAGAATACTCACCGTCCGGTGCTTCAATGTGAAGGTCATACAGCTGGGAGGGCAGTTGAGGTGTTGCTTCAAACAAAACCTTGGACTTGGCGGTCGGGTCAATGACAGCGAGTGACGTGGCCCCTCGCCTAAGTGTTTTATCTTCCCATCCGGGCATGCAATGAGCGGCATAGCAGCTGCTTTGAGGAAACCCTGCGTCTTGGGCTACTCCAAGAATGAAAATATACGGATCAGCCTGAGCTAGCAACGTCGAATTGCAAAGAAATAGACCGGCAAGGCCAAATGATTTGATGGATAGTGTGAAATTTAACAACATGGAGGCATTGACCTGTATTTTCTTGGGCTCTCGTTTTTCGCGCTGTTATTTTGGGTCGATTCTTTTATCGCTGACCTGCTGTTTCCCGGGTGTCTTAGCAAGCTTCTCATCTGGCCATAATTCTTCAATCATGCTGCCGGCAGAAATACTTCCGCTACTTAATATTGTAGCTCGCAAGCCGCCTTTTCCAACTAGCCCAGGCAGGACAGCGCGGTGAACAGTGGCAGCAAGGTAAGCGCAAGGCTCGCAGAGCTCATTACCAAAACAAAGAGAGTCGCCCACTTTGAATTGTTTGCCCACTAAGGAGTTAAGATCAATTCCGCTGGTTACAACGCTGCGCCGAAAATCACTAAATCCTAAGTCAGAATTGTGGGTGATCAGAAAGGCCTCTAATTCTTCTTTCGCAATAAAGCTAATGTGATTATCGGACGCAGCTTTTCCCTCACTTACCATTTTCTGGGCCTGTGCGTGATAGCGATCACCCACTATTCCTTTGCCCGCTTCCAATTCGGCGCACGCCAGCTCAGTGATTTCACCGCGGCGCTGTTTAACAATAAAAATTTGTTCAACTAATCCCATGTCAAAAATCCCTCTAGTCAGAAATCAACGCTATAACGGCACCTTCGGGATCTTCAATAACGACAAAGTTACTGCTCCCCATTCGACGAGGACCCTCGATGACTTTGCCCCCCCGAGCTTCGCAAGCAATAGCGCTTTGCGCGACATCGGCAACCCGCACATAGACCAGCCATTGGGCTGGCAGATTAGCGTTACTGCCGCGGGCATGGCATATGCCAGCAACTGTGGTATTGGTTCCGGGAAGGTTTATATTGAAATCATCATAGCTTCCCATGGATACACCTTCGCTAGTCCAGCCGACTACCTTGACATAGAAATCTTTAACGCGGGTGGCGTTGTCCACGGTTAAATCCAGCCATTCGATTTTGCCTATATTGCTGTTCGGCTTTGCCTCTATCTGTTCGCTCTCGACGCTTGCACTTTCCACATCCTCGTTTGTTTCGTCTTCGTCAGACATACATATTCCTTAACATTATTCTTCGTCGAGTATATGGGTTGGCAAACCATCAATGCTAACTTGGTTTTTTAGTGCCCAGTATTCTTTTATTGTACCTTCGTCTTTTGTCGCTAGCCATTTCGGGAAATTGTCCCTTTCTTTTTTGTAGTCAAAAAATGGTACGCCGAATCCACAGGAGGTTTGTACCAAATCAAACTCAAAGTCCACATATTGGCGCGCGCTGGGGTGAGGTTCAAACAGTTTTTCTAACTCTGGCCAAGCGTCATCTCGTGGATGAATTGCGGTGGCGTTACCGTAGAGCCTGAGAATTTTAGGGTTGCCATCGAAGGCGCAAAACATGATGGTCATACGAGTGTTTTGCGCCAAGTGGGCAGCAGTCTCGTTTCCGCTTCCGGTAATGTTTAACCAAACTATACGGTTGGGCGACATAATTCGAAGCGAATCGAAGCCTTTTGGTGAAACATTGATGCACCCTTCGTTGGCTGCGGTGCCAACAAAGAAAAGTTTTTGCTGAAGGACAAAGTCGCTGTGTTCTTCTGAAAGCTGCTGATAGCGTCTTGCCATGATGGTTCCTTAAAATTGGGCCGAGAAATTCGAACAGTCAAGAGGCTGCCCCAAACAGGTCCTAGTCAGGCAGGCTGAAGACATAAATCGCATTACCCCAGCGAGGGTACTTTATTTCCGTAGCGATCACACCGGGCACTGTCCGTGGGCTGGTGCCACCGAGTGCTGAAGTTACCGCAATATACTGTTTGCCATCAATCGCAAATGATACGGGATGCCCTTGCACGGAGGTGCCTAAGCGGGTTTCCCAAAGCACGTCGCCGTTGGTCACGTCTAACGCTTTAAAGCGGCGATCGAGATCGCCAACAAAAACCACATTGCCGGCGGTAGACATGGTGCCTGTATGGAAAGACGCACGCTGCTGATGGGTCCAAATTTCTTCCATGGTGTCTACATTGTAGGCGCCAATTTTACCTAAGTTGCCGTTAGTTCCTGGCATCTCGAAAAACTTACGGCTGGCCGCCAAGCCGCCGCCACCTTGGACAAGAGACACTTCTCTAGCCGCGTTCTCCAAACAAGTTTGGCTTAATGGAGCAATCATAGTGCCGCTCGGCTCATGGTAGGTCATCGAATGCCAGTCTTTACCGCCGGTGCTGCTTGGGCATGAAGATGTCCACTCATTCAACTTGGCATTTTGGATGTCTTCGCGGTAGGTCACCTCACCTGTTTCAGCATTGATATTAGTGAATGCATTTTGAAACACTGTTTCTTTGTGAGCTAAAAATTCGCCAGAAACACGATCGTTCTTCCATAGGATTCCGTATTTCCCCAATGAAAAAACCAGTTTCTCATCGCCTCTATTTACCAAGACTCTCTCAAACACTTCATCCAAGTCCAATGCTTCTGCCGGTACGTGTTGAAAATGCCAATCTAGTTCGCCGGTGTCAGTGCTAACCGCGACGGTGGAATTAGTAAACAACCCAACATCATGGATCGTTAAGTGACGGCTTACCGGCACCCAAGGTTTTTGTTGAGCGGTGCCCCAGTAGGTCAGTTTTAGCTCCGGGTCATAGCTGCCGGTGATCCAAGTCTCGCCGCCGGCACGAAAAACATTTTCAAGCTCGCCCCAGGTGTTTCCTCCGAGTTCATCGGCTTTAGCAATGGTGTTAAAACGCCATTCCAGTTCACCGGTATTGGCATTGTGTGCGCTAATATAACAGTCCTCTGGGATGTAACGGGCGCAGCCTGCTAGTCCTAAGATAACCTTGCCGTCGGCAACAATTGGGCCGCTGGAATTAGAAAAGCCTTTACTTGAATCGGCAACAACGCTTTCCCAAACTTTCTTGCCCGTGCGGGCATCAAGCGCCACCAGTCTTGCATCGGTAGTAGCTTGGATAATCTTGTCATCATAAATGGCTATATTGCGCATGTCTTGACGGTTGGCAGGCCCGGTCCAATGCTCCCAAATCAGCTCGCCGGTTTTGCCGTCCAGAGCTTGTATTACATTGCCCGGATTAATGAGATAAACGATACCGTTGTACACCAGCGGAGACGGTTCTGAATCTCCTTCATGCATATTCCAAACCCATTCAAGAGACAGGTCGCCCACATTGTCGACGTTAATCTGGTCAAGCGGGCTGTAACTATGTGCCTGATAGTTTCGTCTTATCATCGGCCAGTCGCCGGGATCAGGATTTTCTAGCATCGTATCGGTCACGGGTACGAATTTAACGAAGTCATCAACATTGCCAGCAACAGTTAGCCCTTGCGGAGGTTCCGGTTCAGTGCGCTGCCTTTGTGCGGCGATACGGGAAACATTGTCGGTGATGATAAAGTCGGTAGTGGAGGTTAGTGCTTCGGCAACTGCATCAACACCGTTTACAGACAAAATGTGAGCGGTAATGTTGAGATAATCCTCATCAGCTAGAGATTCATTGCCACCAGGAGGCATATTGGCTTGAATGTTATTGAGTAATAACGACGGGTTCTGTGAGCCCCAGCGCTGCAAGAAGCTGCTGCCAGATAAAAGCGGGCCCAAGGTAGTGCCTTCTAGATTAGTGCCATGACAGGCGGCGCAGTTGCTGGCAAATTCATTTGCACCTGCCGCTGCTTGGCTGGCAAAGCCTGCGGTTGAGGAGGCGCTAGCAGCCTCGCTTACATTTGGATTTCGAGCGCTGGGCTCAACCGAATTCTCGGCGCCGCAGGCGGCCAAGCCGACAAGTATTAGCAATCCGGTGCTGGTGTTTTTCAAACGATTAGGGACTCTCATCATGTTGCCTCTCGTGAGTATTGTGCTTATTATTTTTAATTGATAAAAAATCGCTGCGGGGCCTGTTGAGTTGTTGGTTTTATTAAGCTTTTGGTTCTAAAAGGGGAGTGGAGTTATTGGAAATGGCTGCGTAAAAAAACCCAGCCGCGCAATTCACCGAG
The DNA here is from genome assembly GCA_047628735.1 of Glaciecola sp. Lineage (GTDB taxonomy): Bacteria > Pseudomonadota > Gammaproteobacteria > Pseudomonadales > Pseudohongiellaceae > UBA9145. Next base: position 641 of record JBLHVT010000085.1, on the reverse strand, counting down.
AGGGTTATTGATACTATGAATCTGGATATAAAAATTATTTGTTTTTAATTCGTCTATTTCATCATCGCTTAATTGCAGCTGGGCTGTTATTTCTCCGGCGGGAGCATCAGTAGTGTTTAGAGTATGGATTACCGGCCCGGGTCGAGCGGGAGGCCCGTTGTGCACATGAGCGGCGGTTGCAGTTGAACTCATGCCTTCGAATGAGCCGGCAATTGTTAGGGTATTGCCCGCCAACGTTAAAATCACCTCACCTTCACCGATTATTTCATTTACGGTTTGGGGGGTTGTTGGCATTGGTGAAAGTCGGGCTCTGAAGACTTCGTCCTGCGCCGAGACCGCAGGTGTGATGAATAGGCTGGCGATCAACATTAACTGGGGGGTGAAGAAGTGGTTTTTAGCGTAATGACTAATGTTAGCAAATTTCATAGTTACCTCTGGGTTCTTGTGACTCAGTTTGGGGTGTGGGTCTTATTAAAACCTCAACGAGCTAAAAACCCCTGAGGTAAAATATCTTAGCAAAAGTCACTCATTGTTGGAGTTTCAGGTTAAAAATTTTAGCGACATTCGAAGTTTTCAGCGCGCCAGTTTTTTGAATCATTAGCGCCGCTGCTTGGCCCTATGGCGCCGCTGCTTGGCCCTAT
>JBLHVT010000084.1:0-12392 GCA_047628735.1 Glaciecola sp. | reverse complement strand
GTGTTAAGTGTTAAGTGTTAAGTGTTAAGTGTGGTCGCCGAATAGATTTACGGCTATACAAATTAAAATCCAGGATTACGTATGTTGTGCATATTTGCAATCCAATAATCGCGGTCGAATACATGTCTTACACTTGTTGTGAATATGCCTTCTACCTGCGCAATGACACCTTCTTGTTGATCAGAGCTTAGCCTAGCGCCTGATGACTGAGACCGCACATCGGCGTTAGAAAAATACGGCTGGAAGATTAAAAAGACGACTACCGCTAAAGTAGCCAAGACAGCTGCAGCGAATAAGCGGTTTTGTAGCATTGTAGTTTTCATGCCAGTATCCTTTTTTTATTATTTTTGTGCTTGCTTGGATAATGCTGGATTGTCTACCGTTGCGAACTAAGTCCGCCAACGTCTTACTAACAAGTTTAGTCTGCCATAGTTATACAAAATGTAACAAGGTTTTTCGAACAAAGTGACTGTTTATTAGCCAACATTATTTCCCATCTTTTAAGCGAATCGGGTAGTGAGTATTTTGTTAACACTATTGAGTTGATTGGTAACACGAAGGGACTAAAGTAATTGAACGATCCTACTAAAAAATTAAACCCCTTCAGCCAAACAGGCTACCAGAGCAGTGCTCCGTCTTTCTAGCGGGAAACGGCGCCAAAACGCTTAATATACAAAAGAAGCTACGCCTCTGAGCATTTATAACCCTTGGGTTATTAATTTCAGCGCCGCTTTGGCGCCGCTCTCAGCCAGGAGTTCCACTGCAGGTATTTAGTCAGGCTTTCGCCTATAAAATAATCCCACCTGCCCTCGCAGTTTTCACGATTAAATTCAGGAATACGATCAGGGAAATCGGCTCTAACATCCATTGCGACAACAAGCTTTGAGGGATTGCTGCCCGATAATCGAAAATCGATTACGGCGTCCTCTGGATACTCCGCATAACTCTATTTATAAGACTGGCTCTGGCTCGGCACGGCATCAATCACTACCCAACTGTGGGTGAAAATCCGGCCTTCGTTTTCTACAACAAACTGCCTTTAAAAACCTGAACGAGGTTCGAACTGAGATATATTATCGAAGTACCAACCCGCACTTACGTGTCATCTGATAGAGCTTGCCAAAGCGCATCAACTAAACACGGGAATGTTTTCGTGACGGATACTGGCGGTGCATTTATTTTCATTTTTATCCGCCCCTCGTCGTAGATTAGGCTTAACTCAATTTACTTTAACCTAGCCTAAGCTAAGCTTAGCTTAGGCTAGGTTAGCGAAGATTACACAAGAGCAAGATCTATACCTCCAGCCAATGCTTATGGATTAACGAGTTGAGGCTGACGCATAACAATTACAGACCTTTCGGTAAGATCATAACTAATACAATCAAGCGACTACTTTTTGACTTCGCAGTTCGTCAATCTCTGTCTGATCCAAACCCAGCTCACCGGCTAGGACTTCATCGGTGTGTTGCCCTAAATCTGCGACCCAAGGGCTTGCCGAGTTTTCTGTATTGCGGAATTTTATCGGCATGTTTTGTATTAAAAAATCACCTAATTTTTTATCTGACACTTTAGTGAATGATTTACGCTCCAAAACCTGCGGGTGTGAAAACAAGTCTTCAACTTGTTGATATTTACTGCAGGGTACGCCAGCACGGTTAAGCGCTTCTTCACACTCGTCACCGGTCAGCGAGGAAGACCAGCGCTCAACCTCTGTCACCAGCAAACCAAAATTGGCTGTTCTTGGGCCTCTAATAAAACGAGGGTCACTAAGTAGATCAGGCCTGTTCAAAGCAGATGCTAGACTCTCCAAGTTCTTGTCCGACACCGCGCACAACATAACAAACCCGTCTTTAACTTTTACTGGATGAAACCTCCCAATTACCGGCGACTCTTCCATTTGGGCACCCTGAATGTGGGCAGGAATTAATGTCATCATCGATTCCATCATACTAATGTCAATATGCTCACCCACGCCGTGACGCTCTCGCCCAAGCAATGCTGTTTGAATAGCACCAAAAGCGGTGGTCCCGGTGAGTATGTCGGCAACCATAATTTCCCAATTTGCTGGCCGTGAGTCCGCTCCTCCCTGAGACGCGGCATGAACACTATCAAAACCACTTGCCGCATGAACAATCGGCGCATACGCGGCTCGGTGTACGTAAGGTCCTGATTGACCAAAGCCGGAAATTGAACAGTAAACCAGGCCTGGTCTGCTGTCTTTGAGACTGTCATAGTCCAAGCCAAATCTCGCCATAATGCCTGGACGGAAGTTCTCAATAACTATGTCAGCATCGGCTATAAGTCGCTTGACTAATGCCTGTCCAGAGGGGCTTTTAAGGTCTACAGCAATGCTTCGCTTGCCGGCATTGAAATGAGCAAAGGTTCGCGTAATGCCATCGACCCCTCGGGTGATATCGCCTGCGCCAATGGTTTCTATTTTAATGACTTGGGCGCCACAATCTAATAGAAACCGCGAACATATGGGGCCAGCAAATACCGCTGAAAAATCTACTACTTTATAGCCTTCGAGAGGCTTTTTTATACTCATGAATATTGCCACTTACAACTAAAAACCTAGGTTACCCAGATTGAGTGCAAGTAACCAGCTCTTAGCTACTCTAAATCTCATGTTGGTAAGGCGCACAGGTCAGTTTTGCCATGTAACAGCTGCGGCCCCCTGCTCGATGAGCATTATATCTGAGTAGGTTTTCAAACCATTGGGTGGAAAGTGACCAACTCTAACTTCTAGCGGGCCCTCAATATCGTAAAATAGAAACTCTCCTTGGCTTGGAAATCTAACCACTCCGATGTAGTCTGAAAAAATGTAGTAGTCATTGTCAATATAAGGGCCAAAATTCCATTTGAATACATTATTCTGGAATGACATTTCAATACGCATAGCACCCTCATGGTCAGTCAATTCTTGCTGAATCTCTATCCTGCTCTTCAATGTCTCAGACACGTCCAGCATACAGATACAGTCATAATCAAACTCATGAAGCGGCTGAGTTGTATCCGACAGGAACATTTCATCGAGAATGATATTAGGCATACTCGAGTCTACACGATCAAACCCCTTCATCTCTTGCAAGCCTCGCACAAACCAGAACGCACTCAACAATCGATTGCTTGGCACAAAATACTTATCATCTCCTTCTTCCCAAATGAATTCAGCCTGAACATCAAATTCAGCATTTGATGCTGCTATTGCATTGGCAAATTGATGCCTCGACGTCAGCAGATAAACCACTACAGCAGAGATTAGTACCAATAGCACTAGCTTACTTTGTACAGAAGTTGCTTTATTCAAGAGGGCGCCTTCGATGGCCTTAAAGCAAAAGCCAACAGAAAAACAGAACGTAAACCATATAAGCAAATAGTACCTGCCAGGATATGAAATACCCGAGATGCTCGCAATAGGCACTAAGGGCAGCAACTCCAGCGCCAAGACGCCTAGTACCACAACAGCCGCCCTTTTACTTTTCGAAACAGCTAGTGCTAACGCCAGTAGGTAGAAAAGCGACAATACCGGCCAATATTCTCCTAGCAGCAAAGCCGGAATACCGATCATAAATCTCAGTATTGTCAACAAATAGTCGGCATTCAGAAACTGAGATGGTGCAGTGTAGCCCCCAACTAGCCCCTCGATCATAAAGCCTCGCCAAAGAGTATAGGCCGCAGACACAATCAAAAACGCACTAAACGCTTTTACGCGATACCGATAAGGGCCCTCAGCAAGTAGTGGTATTAAAAACACCAGCGGTACGAATATCTCCTTAGCGCTTATAGCAATAACATAAGCCGCCACAGCAACGACTAGATGCTTTGACTGGCCCTGGCGAAGGTATCTCACGCAAAAGTACACAGCTAAGCAGGCAAACAGCAATCCTTCAACATAGTGCCTAGTCATAAGATTGTTCGCCGCTACCGTGGTTGGCAGGCCTAGCATAAAAATCAGCGCCCCAGCGAATGCGAATCGTTGCTCTAGCCAAAGCCGAAGCAGCACAAAGCAAGCAATCGCCACCAAGAATATAGCTACTAGCTGATGCGTATAGAATCCGAGGGGGGATAGTCCAAACAGAAGCAAATCAATTTCAAATGAAGCGACAACCCAGGGCGTAAGGTTAGCCGGTGACAGCTGGCGCCATACCTCGGGATTGAAAAAATTATCTAAAACACTGTGCTTGAGCGCATGGGCTAATATTTGAGTGTCGTCAGCACGCCAGTTAGCAGATAGCACGTCCCCGAAAACGAGGAAGGTAAGCAGCAACAGCAATCCACTCACCCCAAAGAATATCTTAATGTTACTTGGCGCCGGCAGCTCTTTGTAATTGATCACTTTGTTATTACTCTTTTTCTTAGCGATTTATCATAGCAAGCGATCGCCGTAAATTGTCGTGCAGGTTAGGGCCGCGCATTGAAACTGATCGATAATCTGCGCCACCGTGGCCTTAATATTAAGAGAGTCATTTACCCCCTGGCTAGGGCAATCAAAAAATTCATAGTAGGGTTTAGCCATAAAACAAGGAGCACCTGGTTCATCGGGCCAGGCAAGGCCTTTTACTCGCGGCTCGGTTGCAAGATTGCTTCACTCATAAGGTTTTTGACCAAGCGCCTGCGCCTCCTGCGTAGACTTGTCGATGGGTATACCAGAAAAGCGCCGCCTGATGCCTGAAGCTTTGCTTGGTCAATACCCCAACCGGGCAGGATATGCGCGATTATCCAAAAATATTAAGTGGAGTTTTCATAAACCAGCAGCTTATCTAAAACTTGATCGAAGCTTAGCTTGGGCCAACCCAAGATTCCACCCTATTATAAGATTTTCACCAAAATTAGACAAAACTTGGCCGGTGCTCAGGGGCTGTTGATTATTCTCCTTTTTTGACCACGTAAGCGGACTAAACTTTTTTATCACACGTTGTATACTAGCGGCTGGATTGTGTTCTCGGATGTAGACATGACTATTCAACAACGCTGCGCCTTTAGCCTCAGCCTTTTGCTAAATTCATATTATAGATATTTTTATCTAGTTTTAGCCATTGCGTGGCTTATTTTAATCAGCAATCTGATGATTGCTGACGTATGGGATGAAACCAACGCCCTCGTTATCTTGTCTGCCGAACCTGTGGCAAGTGCTAGTCTCTTCGAAGCAGCAAAGATGTTCTGGTTGCAAGAGTTGCCCTTAGATATTTACAGACCACTAGGCAGTACCTTTTTTATCGTCATCGCCAAGCTGACTAATGGCAGCTTTGTCTTCCTGCGTTATGTTAACGCGGCATTTATTCTTGCAGCAGCAGTGTTGTTTTCATCCGTCTTACATCAGCAGGGCGCCGCTAAGGAAAGGGCTTTGGCGTTTTATGCCATTTTCCTATTTTCATCCTCTGCCTTAATTACAGCAGGATGGTTCGCCAATATTTTTGATGCCAGCTGCCTTTTCTTCCTTGCTTTAGCGACCAAATTCTACAGCTCGAAAAACTACTTGGCCTATGGTGTTGCGATGGTCCTGGCGATCTATTGCAAAGAAGCCTATGTCTTGTCTATCCCCTTTTTCTTCCTCGCGATTTATCAGGCGAAAGACACAAATATAAAAGCCATAGCATCAGTTTCATTGGCACTGATCACGTTTTCAGCAATCTATTGGCTAGCTAGACAATCAGTTTCCCCGCTAGGGTCCGATGCCGACATTCATGGCTTTTCGACTGAAAATTTTCTCTTACCAAGCCTGAGCTTTTTGTCTGGTTTTTGGTTCCAGTTCAGCAAGTTTTCCCCAAGCAGTGCAATAGTTATGCTCGGCATGGCTGCAGTAATACTTAGCGTTGCGGGACTCAAGTCAATGGCAGGAAAAATTACCATGATGACTATTTACCTCATGTCTGCTGTGATTTATTGGGGAATGTTTAGCTTTCAAGGGGACAGCATTGTAACAGCGCATAACTTCGTCGCGAGACTCTACCTTATCCCCTTTGTTTTAGGCCTCTACTTAATCTGCAAAGAGGGCACCAAGCCCACCATCTTAGCAGTCGCTTTGCTAAGCATTTGGGGGATGGGCTCCACTTACCGCGATTATGAAGTTTTTCAAAACAGCTACTTACAGCTATACAAACTTAGCAGTGAATCTGATGAGCAAGTCGTAGTGCACTATCCGGAAAAGCCTCTCGTAGACAACAGCCGCAATCTGCTTATCGGAGACTTCCCAAACGCATCGATTAGACTAAACCCTCAATCCGGTGCAATTGAGTTTAACTAAACCTGAGCCAATAAAGCTTTACGTCACAGTCCTGCTTAACAGGCCTGACAGAGCACAATTGAAATGATAACGTTAATACAACCGTCATTATTAGGGCAGATCAATGCTGAAAAAAATCTTTAACGTCCAGGTTCCTCTCGCCTTTATCATCTCTGGCCTAGTTTGTAGCACAACAGCCACTGCAGATGAATTGCCTCTGCAAGGGGCCACAGATCAACTTTCTTTCACTGTCACCGAAGGCTCTTGGGTTTCGGTATCACTCACCCCAGATGATGTCTATTTAGTCTTTGACCTGCTCGGCGATCTTTATCGATTACCTGTAGCGGGCGGTCAAGCGCAGCGAATTACCAGTGGCATGGGATTTGACAGCCAGCCAGTGGTCTCTCCAGACGGCCAAAAAATTGCCTTTATTACTGACCGCAGCGGCAAGGACAATTTATGGATAGCCGCTATCGATGGCAGCAACCCTATCCAGCTCAGCGACGAAACCTATGCACGCTTCATTAGCCCAGCTTGGAATCCAGACAGCAACGCCGTGGTGGTTACCCGAAGCAGCCAAGAGATTGAATTGGTCCAGTATCATGTTGACGGCGGCAGTGGCGTAACTATTGCTCAATCTGATGACGACTCTTCTAATCCACCGGGGGTAGGAGCCGCTTTTTCACCCGATGGAATGTCACTTTATTTTGCTGAAGAACTCGGCTCGCCAACAGCCCCAACCGATGATTTCCCTACTACACAGATAGTCAGGCTAAATCTGAGCAACGGTGCCAGATTGCAAATCACCCAAGGTGAAGGTGGTGGGGTTCGCCCGCAGGTATCCCCCGATGGAAATCACTTGATATACGGGACTCGATATCAGACACAAACAGGCCTTCGAATAAGAAATTTAGAGACCGGCGACGACCGTTGGCTTGCCTATCCAGTACAAAGAGACACTCAAGAAAACTTCCGCCCATCCAGCAGAGGCATGCTGCCCGGTTATTCGTTTAACTCAGATGGCAGTGAAGTTTTTCTTTCCACTAATGGTCAGTTCCAGCGAATTAATGTTGAGAGCGGCAATACAACTACAATCCCATTTTCTGCCGACATAGCGTTAGAAATCGGACCTGATCTAACCAAACCTTGGCGCGTAGCCCAAGGCGACCTTACTGCCACATTAGCTCAAAGCCCCGATTTTTCCCCTAACAATGAACAAATCGCCGCGAGTGTGTTAACTCGGCTTTACACCTTAAGCAGGAATGAATCGCAACCCACGGCGCTTACCTCGGAGGACATTTGGGCCTTCCAGCCGGTCTATTCTCCTGATGGCCGCTGGATCGCCTTTGTTACATGGACGGCTAATGACGGTGGCCATATATGGAAAACCAGATCCAACGGTCGCGGCCAACCTCAGCAGCTTACCCAGAGCGCCGCATTTTACACTGACATCGTTTGGCAGCCCGGCGGCGAGCGCCTCATCGCATTGAAGGGAAATGAATGGCAGCGCCATCAAACGTTTAGTGAGTTTACCGGCTTGGGTATCCCGCTTGAGCTGATCTCAATTGCAGACAACGGTGGCGATGAAATTATTATCATGCCGGCAGGTGAAGCCCGAACACCTCATTTTGGCCCTGAGCCTAATCGTCTCTACCTTGCCGATGGCGGCACCCTATTTTCCGTCAATCTCGACGGAGGTGATCGCCGCGATCACATACATATTACCGGCCCTAACGGCACCAGCTTCAAAGATGAAGCACCTGGGGCTGAGGACGTACGTATTTCACCCGACGGCAAATATGTCCTAGCTAAAGTGATTAAACAGCTATGGGTGGTTAGCCTGCCAAAACTTGGCGCATCGGTTCCACAGTTAAGTGTTGGAAGCCCAAGTCTGCCGGCGAAGCGCTTAACCGACATCGGCGCCGACTTTATGGGCTGGTCGAACGGTGGTGACACAATCAATTGGGCCATCGGCTCCTCAATTTTTGAACGCCCACTATCAAGCGTCGAATTCAGAGAAGCAGGTGAACCAGAAAATGATGGCTCCGAATCTGGAGAAGACGAGTCTGAAGACAACGAAACTACTTTTACTCCTCTTGATGAGCATGACGCCGTTGTCCTGACGCCTTTTGAAGTTGTCACGACAAGAAACACCCCAGCAGGAAGCTTTTTATTAAGCGGCGGGAATATCATCACTATGGCCGGGGACTCCACCGAGGAAATGTCCAAAGTTCTGATCAATGCAGACGTTTTGATTACCGATAATCGAATCAGCGCCATTGGGCCTCAGGGCTCGCTGGAGCTGTCTTCTGATACAGAAGTAATTGATGTGACTGGCAAATGGATAACTCCAGGCTTTATTGATACACACGCCCATTGGGAATTCAGAACACAGGACGTGCTTGAACCGAGCAACTGGTCGGTGGCTATCAACCTAGCCTATGGAGTCACCAGCGGCCTAGATGTGCAGACCACACACCACGATTATTTTGCCTATCGCGACATGCAAGAAACTGGCGCGACCATTGGCCAGCGCGCCTTTATGACCGGACCAGGTATTTTTGGACGCAATGACTTTACCAGCTATGACGCTGTCCATAGTTATTTGCGTCGCTATCGAGATCACTACAACACCAACAATATAAAATCTTATCTAGTTGGCAATCGACAGCAACGCCAGTGGGTAGTGCAGGCATCACAGGACCTGAATCTTCTGCCGACCACCGAAGGCGGAGGCGATCAACGGCTAGACTTAACCCATGCCATCGATGGCATGCACGGCAACGAGCATAGCTTGCCCGATGTCCCCTTATTTGATGATGTGGCTCAGCTCTATGCGCGAACTAAAACCGCATACACACCAACAATAATCGTTCAGTACAATGCCACCTCAATGACCGAGTACTTTTTTACTCGCGAGGAAATCCACGACAATGAAAAGTTACGCTACTTTTATCCCAGCAACCGCTTAGATGAGCTTACCCAGCGGCGCCCAGGCTGGATTCGTGACGATCAATTTGCTATCGAGGAAGGCGCCAAGGCCGCGGCAAAAATACAGCGCTCAGGTGGCTTACTGGGCGTTGGAGGGCATGGCGAACTGCAAGGGCTAGGCTATCATTGGGAAATGTGGTCATTCGCGATGGGAGGCATGAGCCCAGCTGAGATATTACGAGCCGCCACCATTGATGGCGCACATATATTGGGAGCCCCAGAAGACTTAGGTTCGATCGAGGTTGGCAAGCTCGCAGACATGGTGATTCTTAATGCCAACCCACTGACTGACATTCGCAACACTGAAGAAATTGACCGAGTAGTTCAAAATGGCCGCCTATTTGATGCAAATACGTTAAACCAACTTTGGCCAGAGCAAACCACTTTTGAAACCGGCTGGTGGCGTGATGCCAAAGCACGGCCTTGAGGACAGGTTGAAGGGAGTCCTAGGGGCTCGCGTCTTTCAGTTCTAGCGGCTAAGTTAGCGCCTCTACCTTGTCGCTGCTAAACCCTTATTTATTAGGCCTCGTTTTGACCCCTTATTGATACTTCTTAAACCAAGCCAGAATATTTTCGACCTTGCCAATTAAGCGCGAGGGTCTCCCCGCTATACCATGAGGTGAGCCGGGTATTCGCACCATTACGACATCGACCTTCTGAATCTTCAATGCCTGGTACATTTGCTCGGTCTCCGAAATTGGAGTGCGCCGATCTTCCGTGCCCACCATAAGCAAAGTAGGTGTGCTCATATTTCCAACCAGTGACAGCGGTGAGCGCTTCCAATAGTCTTCGATATTTTCCCAAGGCAGGCTCGGAAACTGATTATCTATTTGGCCAATGCCACTGTCGGCTGTCAGCACTTTCGAAACCCAATTAACAACCGGCTTGGCTATTGCAGCGGCTCTAAATCTATCGGTAAGGCCAATAGCATAGGCCGCGGCAATACCACCGGCCGAACCGCCAGTAATATACAACTGGTCTTCATCTATGATCCCTTGACCGATCAATACATCGATCCCTGACATATGGTCTGAGAAATCATATTCGGATGAATACTTGTTCTGCAAGAGCAGAGCAAAACGTTCGCCGTAACTAGTGCTACCGCGATGATTGTTATAGAAAATCACATAGCCTTGCGCAGCCATAAGCTGCATCTCTGCGGAAAAATGCGGGCCATAAGCTGAATGTGGGCCACCGTGGATTTCTAAAATAAGAGGGTATTGCTTGCTTGAATCATAATTAGGTGGCGTCATATACCAGCCCTGAATCTCCTCTCCATCGATAGAGGAGTTATAAATGATCTCTCTTACATCACCCAAAGTTTTGTACTCAAGAAGGTCTTCATTGAGATAAGTTAAGCGCTTTTCCTCCCCATCAACAAGCACATAAAGATCTGCTGGGCGATTAAAAGAACCTTTTGTATAAGCAACTGCGCCAGCTGCCATATTATAACCCCCACTTGCATAAGGCCGACCCAAAGACTCCCCCCCGAGTCCCTGCGCAATTTGTGAGTGGCGTCCCTCAAGATTGACATATCCAACCTCCGTAAGCCCACGCACTGTCATTTGATAAAAAAGGCCGCTGCTGCCTTGCCACTGAACGTTGGCCAGTGAATTATCAATGTCGCCCGAAAGATTACGATCGTTGGATCCATCCAAATTCATGAGGTGAAGATAGCGATTACGATAGGCTAACTTTTGATCGTCAGACTTTGCGTAGGCAATCAATCTTCCATCAGCTGATACTTTAGGCCCGCTCTCACTGCCAGGTGCATTAGTGATCTGTCTGATGTCTCCCTCTAAGCTGACTCCATAAATATTGGCTTCTCGAGTTTCATACTCCCAATTGTCACTTCTATTTGCTGAAAACAATATCTCCTTGCTGTCGGGCGTCCAGCTTAAGCTACTGCTATGCTGAAAATTCCCGCTAGTAAGTTGGCGCGCAGAACCGCCCTGTGCTGGCACTATAAAAATATGAGTATAAGCAGGCTCCAAAATACCCCGGCCGTCTGCTTGATAACGAACCCTAGTGACATATTCAAATGCTGGCGACCACTGTGCTCCTTCAGGCTTTGCGGGCATGTCCACGGTAAACGGTTTTTCGTCCACCTCGACACTCATGGTAAAAGCGATACTTTCACCGTCCGGTGACCAACTAAGATTTGACGCTGCTAATTGAATATTCGTCAGTAGCGCAGTTTGGCCTGTATCCATCCAGCGCACATAAAGCTGTTGACCACGCTCTAGATTTGAAAGGTAAGCAATGCGGGTTCCATCTGGAGACCAGCGCGGTGAAGAGAAGTTATCTTGGCTAGAAAATAGCGGCCGATGAGAAGAACCGTCGGCATTGGCAATCCATATATTGGACCGCGTGTTATCCGTCATAATGTCATTGGAGCGCCGCACGTAGGCTACCCGCTTTCCATTTGGTGACACTTGCGGGTCGCTCGCATACTCAAGCTCGAATACGTCCTTAGATAAAAAGTCGTTACTGTCAGCTGCGAAACTCGACGATGTGAGCAACAAACCACTGACTATAATTGAGGTTAAACTGGTAGCGCACGCGCAGCTTTTTAGTAGGTTCATAGTCTTTCTTCTTACCTTATTCGTTTTAACAATTAGTTTTTTGAAGCAACGACCTGCTGAATAGCCAGGGCCGTATATTCAGCTCGAAACTCAATCATTTTTCTGCCAAGTTCGATTGTGTCTTCAAGTGGAGTTATGGAGACGCCATTAATCGACGCTAAACCGGCATTCACGCGCTGTGAGAAGCGAACCTGTTCAGGATCAGTAACCATCATCATCGCTGTCACCCAGATATCGTCGTGATAGCCATCATTGCTCAATTCAGCAACACCTAATTCGCTCTGCGTGTAATCCTCTGTTGCAACCCAGCCAGGGTCATAAAACTCTCTTACAAAGTGAATTCGAGTTTCGTCATCAGTCCAGTCGGCGCCCAGAGCATCTGCCACATTAGCCATACCAGATTGATTGCCACCGCTATCTCCGATCATGACAATATCAGTAAAACCAGATTGCTTAAGACTGCTAGCAATGTCGGTTAATAAAGCCTCATAAGTACTAGCACTTAAACTTATGGTGCCCGGATAACGCATCGATCCGGTGGGCGGATTGATGTTGCCCTCTGGCACAAATTTTACCAGCGGGGCACACAG
>JBLHVT010000083.1:0-12456 GCA_047628735.1 Glaciecola sp. | reverse complement strand
AATCGGAATGACATTTGTATTGACTAGCGTTTCCGGATTTTTGGCGACTCGCGCTGGCATGAAATTAACAAGAGAAAAGCGAAAAAAATTGATTGAGAAGAAAGAAAAAAACTTCAGGGAGGAGCAGCCCGCCTCACGCGTGAAAATTTTAGCGGTGTCACCCATGATTTCATTAATTTACTCTTTGGCTTGCTAGGGCACGCAAAGTTGCGTGGTCTGAAATTAGGCTCTGAGCATCCTGCTGCGCCTCATGTTCAAGGAATACTCAAATCTATTCAGCGCTCAAAAAACATTACCCAGCCGCTTTGAGGTTTTGCTCAGCCCCAAGCTAAGCGAGATGGAAAAGTGACAGCGAAGCATGTCGTCGCGCAACTGCAATCACTCTTAACACCAGCCTTAGATGGCTCAAATAAAGCAGTTCCAAGCTGCTGTAAGTGAAGCAGGTTCGCATTTCCAGAGCGATAAGCGTCTGCTGGTGACGCAGATGATGAAATTATTGCTTTTGCGTTGTCTGAATTTCTGCGCGGCCAAGGCTATGATGTAACCGTTGCTATTAATGGCGAGATCGCTTTTGATTTGATCAAGCCAAGGGAAAACAAAGTAGATTAATTTGATTTGCTCATAAACGATTTAAGCACGCCAAAAATGAATGGTAAAAAACTTTTGGATCAGCTGCCATCTGTTTCTTCAGGCCCAAAACCCATGGTCGCTACTGGAGCCCCTCGCGGTTTGGGCCTGAGTGGTCTTGACAAGCTAGCGTTTAATTCAATATTGCTTCAGCCTAGGGTTTTTCAGAGCTGGGAAAAACTATTAACACGCCTTTTATCACTGCTTGGTGTTTAGTAGCGCCAGCTACTAATGTCAGCGCCCTCGGGGGCGGTTTGCTCAATTCGTTCCATGATCCTTGGCAAATACATGGTGTTATAACGTAGTCTCGAAATTCCGTTGCCATTTTCATGATCTCCATTCCAACAATGCTCGGCGCGATCGCCGTATTCGACCACTCCGCCATAATAAGGATTGCTGGTGCTTTCCAAAAATTCTTCTGCAAGATAGACCGCGTTATTGAGGTAGTAGTTGTCCATGTCACCGACATAAATGTGTAATTTGCCTTCAAGTTTTGGACCCAAGGTCGACCAATCTCGTTTTAGAATATGCATGAGATCGTAGTTGTCACGCCAATACAGCGCGACATTTTTGTCGATGACCCCAGTCTCTTTATCCCAAAGTCTTAGCGGATAGCCATCGTCTCCCATTGGCGAAAAAGTGGCTTCCCAGATATCATACTGTTGGCCGGAACGGCCTTTATCGCCAAGCACAGCCTCAAGTCGGTTGAAGTCATATTGGCTGGCGTGGACGTTGCCAAGATAATCTCGATGTCCAGGTCGTGGTAGTTTTTGAAATTGACTATCGTAGAAGTAACCGTTGCTATCGTCATAAATATTAACAGTTAGATAAGCTCTGAAATCGATCGGGTCTGGGCAAGCAATGAATGCGCCGTTGTACTCGTCCGGGTAGAAAGTCTGCACTGCCATTGCCTCCCATCCGCCGGTTGATCCTCCATAAGTGAATCTAGACCAACCTTCACCAATGCCTCTGAATTGCTTTTCGATATAAGGGATCAGCTCATAGGTAAGTGCATCTCCATAAGGTCCTTGACTCGCAGAGTTAACGGCGTAGGAGTCATCATAGTATGGGGTTGGGTGCTGAATCTCGATGGCGATAAAGCGCGGGAAACCTTCCCCGCTCCAGGCTTGGTAGAGATCGTACGCTTCTTGCTGCTCGGTGATGTTGTAGCCTTCTAAATCGAAGCGAGCGCTGTAGCTGGGCTCAAGCGTAGGGTCGGGAGGCGTTGTGCGAAAGCCGCCAAAGTCGTCGGGAAAATGACCGTGAAAAACCATTAAAGGATAGTGAGCATCTGGATTTTCATCAAAACCTTCAGGCAACAAAACATGTGCGCCAAGCATCACGTCTTCGCCCCAGAACTCCGACAACAGCTCGCTTCGCATAGTGATATGTTTTATGTATTTGCTGTCAATCGGTGCTTGAATCTTAGGTATGACTTGATCAAGGACGATTGAAAAATTGTTATCAGTATTTTCTTTAATTTCTATTTTTACAGGCGTTGAATAAAGGTTGCCCGGTTTGCGATTCCAACGCTGGCCTTCTCCTTGGTCGGGTGGCAAACTTACTGTTATCCCATTGCTTAAGTTATAGTCTTTGTATCGATTTAATAGAGCTTGAGCGTAATAGGTGCCAGGTGCCACAGACGACAAATCCTTTAGAGGGTAACCCAAGGCGTTCTTATCGATAATCACTTCGCTCGTCACGGCCCAGTTTTCGACATTTAAACCGAAGATTAGCTGAGTTTGTGCAGAGGTATTTACCAGAAAACGAGGCTCTTGTTTGTCATGTGTGGCAAGCATTAAGACGAGCCGGCCATCTTGTGCAACGTCTAAGGTGTCGGAATTGAAGCTAATGGAAAATGTGGGCGTAGCTTGGGAAGGTAGTGTGACCTGAGCTAGGCCCTGTGAAGCCAAGAATAAGAGGCTAGTAAAGCAAAGGGATAGGGAGTGTTTGTGTCTGATTTCCATACTGTATCCTTGGTTTTCTTCGAGGCTAATAATTAGCTTATACCGAGTTAGAGCCTAGCCTATAGCTCAATGCTTACCAAGCCTGCAGATTCCATCGCTGTTTGTCTAGCCTGTTCAACAGATTCGCCTCTAGCGACGATAACGCCCATCCTTCTTTTTCCCGAAACCTCAGGTTTACCAAATAATTTAAGCGCCGTGTTGGGTTTTGCCAGGGCCGCGCCCAGATTGCCGAACTGTACTTGCTTTGATTCGCCATCGACTAGTATGACAGCAGAGGCGGATGGTCCATGAAAGTGTATATTCGGAATAGGCAATCCTAGAATTGCTCGCACATGCAGTGCGAACTGGGATAAATCTTGAGAAATTAAGGTAACCATACCGGTGTCATGCGGGCGGGGTGAAACTTCGCTGAAATACACTTCATCGCCCTTAATGAAAAGCTCAACACCAAAAAGGCCGCGACCACCAAGCGCTTCGGTAACAGTACTAGCAATCTCTTTTGATCGCGCTAGCGCTATTTGACTCATCGCCTGAGGTTGCCAAGACTCTTGGTAATCTCCGCCTTCCTGACGATGTCCTACAGGCTCGCAGTAGCTGACTCCATCTATGTGTCTGATGGTGAGCAGGGTGATCTCGTAGTCGAATTCGACTAAGCCTTCTATAATCACTTTCCCGGCGCCAGCTCGGCCACCTTCTTGTGCCATGGTCCAGGCGGCATCAATATCTTTATCGGTACGCATGAGGCTTTGACCTTTACCGGAAGAACTCATGATTGGCTTAACGATACAGGGCATTCCTAGTTGCTTGATGGCGATGATGAATTCATCTTTGTTATCGGCAAACCGATAGTCTGACGTTGGAATGCCAAGCTCTTGTGCTGCCAGCCGCCGTATTCCCTCTCTATTCATTGTGAGCTCTACAGCCTTTGAGGAAGGTATAACAGTGAAACCTTCGCGTTCAAGCTCAACTAGGGTCTGTGTGGCGATTGCTTCAATCTCAGGCACGATATAGTGAGGTTGTTCAGCTTCGATTACGTCTCGTAAAGCCTTCCCATCGAGCATAGAAAGAGTGTAGCTCCGGTCAGCAACCTGCATCGCGGGCGCGTTCGCATAGCGATCACAGGCGATAACTTCGACGCCTAGTCGCTGTAATTCGATGACAACCTCTTTTCCTAATTCTCCTGAGCCGAGCATTAAGACTTTTGTGGAAGTTGGTGAGAAAGGGGTGCCAAGCTCGGTCATACTGGTTTCCAAAGTTAAAAAGAATTTTTATAGTTTACGTGAAAAGCGTCGGATGAGCGTGTTTTTAGCGAGCTCGTTAGGCGAAATTTGACTTTTGAGGCAGAGCAAGTTTACTTGTTGGCAACCCGACTAGCCGCCGACCTAAGCAGAGCACAATGAACAAAATCCGAGTTTTACTATTGGCAGCATTACCGATCTTATTTTTATTAATAGGCAATGTGCTTGGCGCTGAAAACGGCTGCCAAAGCTTTCGTATTGAGGGAGGTAGTCTTTTAATCCGAGGTGATAACAATACCCTAAAATATAGCAGTTTAGCCTCTTTAGCAGCTGAAATTAGCCGTGGTGAAATAGTCGTTATCGACTTCCCTAAGTCAGAGATTTGCGTTTTAGCCCAAAGCGAGCCCAAGCTAACCGAGGCCGCACTCGTTGTGAATGCGCAGATTGGTGAGCTAGCGATTGCCGCTTCAATCGAGGGGAGCTATGCCGTTCTGCTGCGTTTAGATTTAAACTTTGAGTTTGAGTTATTAATCGAGCGCTTAACAGGGGAGGATATCGGGCTCACTGACATGGAGTTTCTATCTGACAATTCTGGTGTTGGAGCTGAAGATTTTTTCGCTGAGCAGATAGGGCATCTCAAAGTTGGCGGGACTGACCTTGATGGTTTGTTCGCAGAGGTGCCTCGCTATGGGATTTCCTATAATCATTATGAAGGCATTGATAACGCTGGGCTCGATGACACCAACACCACAAGAGGAAGCCTTGGTTTAGCTGCTTTACGCGATATAGTGCTGACCCTCGATTATCAAGGAAAAGGGTTTGCGGTTAACAAACCTTAAGCTATGTAACTGTTGTTTTCGTTAATTATTACTCACGGGGCGTCTGACTGAATCTATATTCACTGTGATCGGCTCTATTCAATGCTGATTCTGCTATAATCTTATTCTTTTTACTCTAAGTGCCTCATGTCCTCTTCCGATTTTTCTACTCTTACTCTAAGAGTCGAGTTACCTGCCGCCATTGATTCGCTAGATTATGAGTCGATGACCCCTATTCAAGCCAAAGCCTTGCCCGTTATGTTGGCAGGTAAAGATGTGTTGGCCCAAGCTAACACTGGCAGCGGCAAGACAGCTGCCTTTGCCATCGCTATGCTCAATAAACTCCAAGAGCAGCGTTATCAAACTCAAGGTATCGTTATTTGCCCGACCCGTGAACTCGCAGACCAAGTGGCCGACGAGATCAGACGACTGGCGCGGACAATCGCCAACGTAAAGGTATTAACCTTGTGTGGAGGCAAGCCTTTTGGGCCGCAGCTAGCGTCGTTGCAGCGCGCACCCCACATTGTGGTCGGAACCCCAGGTAGATTGCTGAAACACTTGGAGAAGGAGTCCTTGACCTTAGCTAACATCGATACGTTGGTGCTGGATGAGGCAGATAGAATGCTCGACATGGGCTTCAGTGAGGATATCAGTAAAATCATTAGCTTCATTCCCGAGCGCAGGCAGACTCTGCTTTTTTCGGCGACATATCCTGATGAAATTGAGTACATCAGTAAATCTATGCAACTGGACCCAGTCACGATTAAAGTTGATTCAGATTTTTCTGCTATTCAAATCACACAAGTTTTCTATAAAGCGCCAAAGGTGGATAGAGTCCAAACTTTGGTTCAGGTGCTTAAATTTTATCAGCCCGAGTCAGCATTGGTATTTTGTAACACGATTGAGCAATGTGAAGTGCTTGTAGGGGAGCTGATTAAACGTGACGTACATGCTTTGGCACTGCACGGTGACTTAGAGCAATTTAAGCGAGATCAGGTATTGGTTAGATTTTCAAATCGTAGTTCTTCTGTTCTTGTGGCCACGGATGTTGCCGCTAGAGGGCTCGATATTAAAGAGTTAGATGCGGTGGTGAATTTTGAAATCACCCGTGACCCAGAAGTCCACGTTCACCGCATTGGCCGAACAGGTAGGGCGGGGAGCGAAGGTCTGGCTATAAGCCTTTACAGTGCAGAGGAGACTTCAAGGCTTAACGCCATTGAGCAGTACCTAGGCGCAACGGTCCCTAAGAAAGACATTTCAGAATTAAAGAGCGTGCTGAAGAAAACTATGCTGCCAACAATGGTCACGCTGTTTATTGGCGCAGGCCGCAAAGATAAGCTGCGCGCGGGTGACATTTTAGGTGCGTTAACGTCGAACTCTGAGCTTACCGGCGACAATATTGGCAAGATCAGCCTGTTCGATAAGTTTTCTTATGTCGCGGTGGATCGAGAGTGTGGCGACAAGGCGTTGGAAATTCTCTCTGATGGTAAAATCAAGGGCCGTAGCTTTCGAGTAAAGCGGCTTAGGTAACTGTTTAAGTAGCTGTTTAGGTAGCCGTTTAAGTAATATTCACTGACCCCCAGATCACTCATAGATAAACGAGCACGCCAGAAAATAGCACGTGAGTAAAATTACCCAACGGAGCCGCCAAGCCCCATTGGGTTTTTATTAACCTGCTTTTATTAGCTGTTTTGAGTGCGGGCTATTTGCCATCCGCCACGAACAAGCTATCGATTGAGTTGATCAACTCTTGCTGCCATTCCTTCTATAACTTGTGCTGCAGTATCTATCTGCTGTGCGACCAAATCATACTGGCGTTGTTCTATCGCCTCGCGTACGCCAGGAATGGTTTTTACGCCATAGCCTGTATAAAAGCCGGGAGCGTAGATGTGGTGGGTGAACCAAGGCCTGCCGGGTAAGCCCGCCGTTCTAATCAGCTCTCTTTCGCTTGTATAGAGCAAAATATTCTCGGCTTCGCTAGCTGTTTGTCCGTCGGAGTGATTGCTCTTATATGTCTGACTCGCCAGTTCTAATGCTGAGATCGCATTTTTAATGGGCGCAAAGTTGAAGTGGGGGACCGCCGTTTGAGATTTAGGTGGCCCAAATGATTTGTTCTGATCAAGAACTAAATTGTAAATGCCGGATTCAAGCATCGAATTGGTTTCTGCTGTTTTTGCTCTCATTTCGTCAGCGAGTGCTTCAATTTCCTCGATATACAGAGCGATATTATCGCTCAGCCCTGTGAACTCAAACGGAAGTCTGGGTGCGTTCGCCAAGCGAAGCGTGGCACGACCAGCAACTTTTGCCAATGCTGCGCCATAGATCATTCCTGGGTCTCGCCATTTGGTGTAGTGCTCATAGGTGTCATAGAGGGTATGGTAACTTCCATCTGCCGCTTCACCACCAAACGAGATATTGAGTGAGGCGACGCCTAAATGCTGTAGAAAAGGCGAGTAATCCGAGCCTGAGCCGAGTGGGCTTATTCGCAGATCGGCTCTATTTCGAGCCTCATCGCGAGTCTTAGGGTTATTGCTGTTTACTTGCAGATTAGCTCTTCTGCGCTCGCCAACGGAGACCCCCGTCTGGGGGTCGATTACATCACGCATGACCTCGTTTGCCATCTTTTCCAGTACATGGCTGCCACCGATATTCACAAACCCTCTGCTATTGCCGTCGGTATTAATATAAGCAACGGCGTGCTGGCTCAGTTCCTCAGCATGATGTTCTACCCATTCTGTGGAACCAATTAGGCCTTGTTCTTCAGCATCCCATGCGGCATAAATGATTGTTCGGGCTGGCCTGTTACCTGCGGCCGCGAGTCGGCTTAAGGCTTGAGCTTCTGACATTAATGCAACTAAACCTGACAGCGGGTCAGCGGCTCCATGATTCCATCCGTCATGATGATTTCCTCGAATAACCCACTGATCTGGGTACTCAGATCCTTGCATGCGTGCAATGACGTTATACGCCGTTACCATGTCCCAATTAAATTCTAGTTTAAGGCGAACGCGAGCAGGGCCCGGCCCCAGGTGATAAGTAATTGGCAGTCCACCCTGCCACTCGGCTGGAACAACTTCGCCGCCCATGGCTTCTAACAAAGGCAATGCGTCGCGGTATGAAATGGGTAGCACAGGAATTTTTGTGATGGTGGGTGCGTCTTCTCGCTTGAGGCGTTTAGCATCTGCTGTGGCGCCGACGAAGGGCGTCAGAACGTCGCCAGGGTAGGTCGGCATGTCCATAACCGAACCTCTTTGTACTGCGCTTTCATGCTTAAACGGGCCGTCAGGGTAAGTGTCCCCCCTTCCATAGCCATCGTCGGCCGGATCGGAGTAAATAATCGTAGCAATTGCGCCTTTCTCACCGGCGAGTTTTGGTTTAATTCCGCGCCAAGATCCGCCGTAGCGCGACACAGCGATTTTGCCTTCTACACTGATTCCATATCTATCCAAAATGTCATAGTCAGCAGGCGTTCCATAGTTTACAAAAACTAGCTCGCCTTCAACTTCGCCATCTGTGGAAAAAGCGTTATAGGGTGGCAGCAAATCGGTTATCGATGAGGTGCTTGGATCCTCAGCTAAAGAGTCTTCTTCTAGAGTAGCGGTATACTGTGTGGGATAAACCAGCTCAAGTTCTCTGGTTTTGGGGCTTGGGAACAAGACTTCGTATTCAACAATCTCAGTGTCAAAACCCCAAGAACGAAACTTAGCAGCGATAAATTCAACATTTTCGCGCCCTTTACGGCTACCTACGTGATGAGGCTCTGAGGAAAGTAGTTGAAGCCATTCATCCAGTTCTGCTGAATTAATTTCTCTGTCGAATGCGGTTTCAAGCTCTTGTTGGGAAAGGCTGTCGGATTCGCTAAAACCTAAAATGGACGGTTGAGCGAATGTCAGTGTACTCAATAACGATAAAGCTAATGCTGCGATGCGCATGCCGTTCTCCTACTAATTTGAAGCCAAGATTATCATCGTTTTGAGTGGATTTGTCAGCGCCTAAAGAAATTCCTTAATATGACTAAGCCATTAAAGTTACCCGAGTTGCCTAAGCTGGCGGGTTAGCGAGGGCAGCATCAATCGACGTCGCCGCATCACTGACAGTTTAGCGCCAGTTCAGTTTTCTCGACCAGAGAAGTCGCTGTGTCGCTGAGTGAGCGGTCACTAGCTTGTCTTAACGATTGGTTGCTGTAGAGATTGAGTTCACTCTCCCACTCTTTAAAAGGTCAGCCAATACGTCCTCCACCGATCGCTTTTTGTCTATCGTTTGCCGCCTGGTCTTGGCTCTTTTCAAACTCAGTATTTAGCCGCGCGTAGGTTTTTAACAAGTCGATGCTGTTAAATTTTTAAAGGGCGCGAAATCCCACTTGTGCAGAGCTAAACTGTTCTCTGCATCTTCTTGAGAGTTGCTGGCCTGTGCCACGGGGTCAATGAGTATGTCACGTTTGTGACCGCCGAATTGTCCCATGCTCTCATAGAAAACAGCGCCGCAAGAAGTAAGGTTAAAACTAAGGATTGTCAGCATGGGCATGTTTGTCGCGCTGCTTGGCAACAATTGGTGAGCTAATCTTTGGATCATTCTGTTCACACTCTTTTGTGCACTGTCATCTAAACTAAAGAGAGCAAAAAAGATTCGCAAGATAAGCGCCTTAAGCAGCTGCGTGTTTGTCTTTGGTGAGCTGATCAGTTCGGCGCGCTTATCCGCCAAGTGATTGTGAACTACAATCAGGGCATGGATAATTACCGACACCCAAAAACAGATATAACAATATATTTAAAATTCCCAGAATAAGCTTGGCGCATAAACGCACGGCAACAGTTGGCAATAATATAGTGAGCAGATACATGGCAGTATCCAGCTAAGAGATTATTAGGCTGCAGGGTCTAACATGAAGCCCTTTGCGCTGATCAATATTACAGCTCAAAGACGCTACTTTATGGTGGCTGCAATACGATTAGAGGCTTTAGTGATCATCGATGAGACAAGGCGCGGAAGCGTCTGGGTATCATAGGGTTTAGAAATTATAACTACATTATCATTGTCTAGTAGGCGGTCTTTGCTAGATTGTTCCGCGTATCCTGTAGCTAGTAGTATCGGCAGCATCGGTCGGTCACCTAAGATTTTTTCCGCCATATCGATACCGCTCATCCTGCCGGGCATAATTACATCACTGAACACCAGTTTTATCTCGTCGTGAGACCTGGTCAGCGCTAAGCCCTCGTCGGCGTTTGCGGCACTAATCACCGTGAAACCCGAGTTTTCTAAGGACTCCACCGCAATTTCTCGGACATTGTTATCATCTTCTACTACTAAAACTAAGCCGCTGGCAGTGAATGCTTCTTCTGAGGTATTACTAGCTTTTACAGCGGGTGGGATTTTATGAGAAACGGGCAGGTAGAAAACGAAGGTGGCGCCAAGGCCTTCTTCGCTGGCTAATGTGATGTTTCCTCCGGATTGACGAATAAACCCATAAACGGTGCTGAGTCCTAGCCCGGTACCCTGATTGTGATCTTTGGTGGTAAAGAAGGGTTCAAATATGTATTTTTGAATGTTAAATGGGATGCCAGTGCCAGTATCGGTAAATCCGATTTCTATGAATTCGTTCGAACTAGGATTCTGATCTGTTTTGCTAAACGAGGTATCTAACCACGTGCTCTGCAGAGATATTGTGAAGGTGCCGCCGCTTGGCATTGCATCTTTAGCATTGACGCCTAAGTTTAATATAGCATTTTGGAGTTGCGTTTTGTCTATAGAGACAACCTTGTCATCTTTTTGTAGCTCTAGACAAAGAGCGATATTTTCCCCGAGTAAGCGACCGATAAATTCATGCATATCAGAAATAAAATCGCCTATATAAAACACGTCCTCCTTTAAAGCCTGTTCTCTGGAGAAGCTCAAGAGTCGGTTATTTAGGTCAGCCCCGTTTTTCGCGGCTTTCATGACTTTGTCAGCTAAGGCTCTGGCTTTCTCGTCGTGGCCTAGGCGTTTGTGCAGGAATTGTAAGTTTCCCATTATCACCGTGAGCAGGTTGTTAAAGTCATGAGATACGCCGCCGGTGAGTCGGCCAACTGCCTCCATCTTTTGAGATTGCAGCAGCATCGATTCCATTTCTATTTGTTTGGTAACGTCTACAAAACTTACCACCGATCCAACCACGGCTTTGTTCTTAAGTACTGGCGTGCATGAAAACCGGACAGGCAGTTCAACGTCATCTAGACCTGTGAGATACCCTTTCATGTTTAGTACCGGCACGCCTTTCTGAAAACACAGTATGATTGCTGTATACGCCTCTATATTGGTTGCCGATTCTCTGCTTGTGGAGCTGATAAGTCGAAGTGCGCTTCGATGGAGTAGGTCACTCTCGTTCAAACTAAGCATGGTCAGAGCGGGAGTGTTAATAAAGGTGATATTTCCACGGTTACTGACACCGAATATTCCTTCACCCACAGCGTCTAGCAGGAGTAGTCTATCCTGCGCTGCAGATTCTAATTGCTCATCCTTATTTTTTTGCTGGATAAGCAATAGCTGGGTTTGCCGCTTTTCTTCGGCAAGTTCTTTTTCTTTTGAGCGCAAGCGGCTAGCCTCGGTTAAGAGAGATTCCTGTAACGCTGTATTCCTTATCTGAAGGTTCATGGTGCGATTAAAATCTTTGCCTACTCGAATCGCGATAGGAGTTATAAAGGCAACGTACATTACGAAGCCGCCAAACAATATCAAGTTATCGCCAGTGGTCCTGAGGACATTGTAAACAATAAAAGACAAAGAAGTGGGAACGGCAAAGCTAAGGAATACGGGCCGAATAACTGTCATCGTTGTTGCTGCGCCGGCAAGCATGCCTGCAAGCCAAAGTCCCACGGTTGAAATTTCAACAAGGCTAGGGCTATCTGAAAGTAGAACCCATGCATTCCCCCAAATGAATCCTGATACAGCGGCTCCAATGTAGAGAAACAGCGAGCTTTTTTCTATGTCAAATCGATCGTTTTTATTAACATCGAAGTAGTTGGCCAGAACAGCGCGCACAGCGGTAGTGCCCAGCAGCGCAGCGAGCCAAGTGTAGGCGAAGCTAGGCGAAGAGTTTGGCATCAAGATCAAGAAAAGAAATAACCCGGCGACTACATCAGCTAAGTAAACTAGATGAAGCTGACCGAATAGTAGCTTTATTTGCTCTCTGCGAAGAGATACTTGCGCAGTAAATGGCACCTCAGTATCTATTACGAGCACCTCCAATTTAGCCTTGTAGCAGGAATTAGACAGGGAGCCAGGGCGATAATTGTGCCAATTATCCTGAACTGCTTCGGGCAGATTACAATTGCCTAATTATGTGTAACAAATGGTATATAGTCCCAGATCATACCAGTCCTACCTAATTTTAGCGCAAACAGGTTTATAACTGTTGATCTTGGCATGCCAGAGTTGCTAAATCGACTTGTTTCATCCTTGTAGACACTGTAAATTTAGTTTTACTGAGAAATGTAGATGAAAAATCATGAGCGACGCGGTTAATAACACCAAGCACACTGTGTTGATTGTAGAAGACGATCTTAATGTGCGGGATTTGGCTGTAGAGATGTTTGCTGGCGAAGGCTACAACGTTCTTCAGGCTTGCGATGTGAAAACAGGGAAAGAACTGTTTGCTAAACATCCAGAAATTGATTTGGTTTTCAGTGATTTGATACTGCCAGGGGGCGTAACTGGAGCTGAACTGACAAAATGGGTATTGGAAGAAAAACCGGATACGCTGGTTGTGCTGGCGACAGGTTACAAGGATAAAGGTGAGGCAATTGCAGCTAATACTAAGGGGCTGAATAATGT
>JBLHVT010000082.1:0-12595 GCA_047628735.1 Glaciecola sp. | reverse complement strand
TGTTTATCTGTACTGGGGATATTTCTGGCGGCCGGTTTATGACCATATGTTGCTGCTTTTGGCTCAGGTTCTATTCGCTTTTGCGTTTGGTACGCTGCTGGCTTGGTCTCGAGGCCGAAACTACACACTAGGTTTTGGGCCAATTCCAATAATATTTAGTACCAATCTATTTCTATGGTTTCGAGATGACTGGTTCTATATGCAATTTCTCATGATTGCGGTTGGTTTTATGGGAAAGGAATATGTTCGTTGGAATCGTGATGGGCGCAGTGTTCACATTTTTAATCCATCTGCCTTCGCCTTAGGCTTATTCTCTCTAGTGCTTATTGTGACCAACAGTACGAATCTAACGTGGGCTCCTTTAATTTCATCGAACCTTACCTTAGCACCCAACATCTATTTATTCTTGTTCTGCGCTGGCCTTGTGGTGATGCACTTCTTTTCGATCACCTTGGTTGCCGGATCAGCGGCTCTGGTTCTATTCGGATCGAGCGCGCTTTATTCAGCTTTTAATGGTGTGCCCTATTTTTTAGACTCAGAAATTCCCGCCGCCGTATTTTTAGGTCTCCATTTGCTGGTGACTGATCCATCGACCTCCCCGCGTACCCCGTTGGGTAAAATGATATTCGGGGGGCTCTATGGCATAGGGGTATTCGCGCTTTATACATTACTCGATTTGTTCGGTTCGCCTACTTTTTACGACAAGCTTCTCTGCGTGCCGTTATTGAACCTCAGTGTTATCGCAATCGACCGAGTAGTTCGGTCAATCGACTCCCCGGCATGGCTCAATGTTTGGAATCCGAATTGGTTTGGTGGTCGCGCTAACTTAGCCCATATGAGCATCTGGGTTGTGGTTTTTTCTTCTATGTCATTGCTTGATAAAACGGATGGCCAACATACCGGTGATAGCCTTCCTTTTTGGGAGGAATCGTGTGCTGATGATCTTAAGCTTGCTTGCGACCGGTTACTATTAATCGAAAGCACTTACTGCAACGACAATGCTGCATGGGCTTGCAATGAGTTAGGTCTTCACTATCGTCAAGGACTGATCACTGAAACTAATTCTGAATTATCGTTCAAGTATTTTAGTCAGGCATGTGAGTTAAAATTTAAAAGCGGCTGCCTAAATTTATTGAATGAAGATAGGCTTATTGCCGACCTGCCAAAGGAGCTTGATCTTCGATTAATGCTTCGCCAAGGGGGGCAAAACCTTATGGAGATGCCTGCGTCAGATTTGTATGCAAAGGCCTGTGAACACAACTGGACCTTTGCCTGTACTGCACCGGAAAATGAGAGACGGTTGTGAGTAAAACGCAGAAAATCAAACCGACCAAAGATTCGGTGGTTGATTCTGCGCCAGCACCTTTAGAGCCAAGTCGTACACTTGGCTTATTGATTCTCCTGCTTTCAATTATCTTTACTGCAGTTTGGCTGACCCGTGAGAGCATCGGGAAACTGTCGTTGGAAAATTCTACTAGTATATCTCCAGACACGTTGGGAACACTTGCTGGGTTTGACAGTAATAACTGGTATTTAGCTAATGATTCTGCTTTTGGTTTCGTAGAAATTCCAGCCGGTGCTTTTACTATGGGAAGCAATCCGGTGCTCGACTCAATGGCCTATGGCAATGAGCAATGGTCTCGCAGAAAACGTCAGGGCGAAGTTGAACTACCTCGTTATTTCATCAGCCGCTTTGAGACTACAGTTGCTCAGTACAGCGCCTATTTGGTAGACACAGATCAATTGTCGCAAGCTTTGAATTTGAACTCGGCAGGAAACTTTCCTGTTGCCGGCGTGACTTGGGCAGAAACGCTACGTTATGCAAGGTGGTTGGAAGAAAAGCTTCGTCAATCCACTACAACGCCAGAGCAAATTAAAAAATTTTTAGGCTCAGGTGCCCACGTGACTTTGCCCTCGGAGGCGCAGTGGGAAAAAGCGGCTCGTGGCACTGAAAACAAAGTGTTTCCATGGGGATCGAGGGTCAGAACTGACGTAGCAAATTTTAACAATAACCGCCCCTTGGTGGTAGGTGCTTTATCCTGTCCCTCTTGCAGTTACGGTTTATCTGATATGAGTGGCAACCTATGGGAGTTAACTCGCAGCCCGCTTCAAGATTACCCCTACAATCCTGAAGACGATGGAGAAGATCTTTCCTCCGAAGTGATCTGGGTAATGCGGGGCGGGTCTTATTCCGATCAAATTAACAATGTTCGTGCCGCTGTTCGAGGAGGCGTCGACCCCAGTGTTAGAAGTCCCACTATTGGGTTTAGATTAGTTATCACTGCGCTTTAATCTTTAGCCACAGTGCTCATCACTTTTATCTCACTATTCAAGGACAGGGCCGCGACTTCGTAGATTGTTCTTGCAGGCCTAAGTCCCTCAGCAAATAAATTTCCGTAAAGGGTATTGACGACATCTGCATCGCCGAGATCGACAAACGCGATATCCACAAAGACTATTTTTTGTTTGGTGAAATCCGCTGACTTTACAGCGGCAATGAAATTGTTAGATGAGTTGCTGCCTGTTGAATAGATCCGGGGACATAAACGCCTGCCGTGCTGAGCGCTAACAAAACGCTGCTTACCCACAACAACAGCGCGACTAATTGGATTTGATCACTGGGGTAGATTTTCGCTTTGGCTGCTAAATTTTCGCGTCGAGATAATTGGTTCTGTCATCTCATTTTTTGTATTGTATTAGGTCCATAAGATTACCATAAAGGCCTTCCAGTACATCGGCTTTACCAGAGTCATATATTTGCGGCTTGCAGATTAATTTAACACCAAGCTCGGTGTAGTTTTGATAGCCTTTGGGCTAAGTCATCGGTCTGAAGAAAAAAGAAAACCCGCCGCCTGTTTGATGGCCGATTTGTTTTGATTGAGCCTCGCCTGAGGCTTTTTCCACCAGCAGATACAGGCCACTGGACCCATTGGGTTTGATAGCAACCCAACGTTTGCCTCTATCGTCAAGAGCGGGATCTTCCACTAGATCAAATCCCAGTTTATCAATGTAAAAAGCTAAGTCTTCATCGTAATCACAAACAAGCATCGAGACTTGGGCACTACGTTGCATAGAAAAACCCCAGCCAATAAGATGAGGACGCTAAGCAGTGGTTTAGGACACTAAGTCATCGGGGCAGCAATAGAAAAAAGCCCGCGGCTGGAAAACGGGTATGGATGTTTTTTTGGTTTCTTAGTTTTTTGATTAGGCTAGCGAAACACACTGCGTCGGTGCTGTTTGTTAGGCTCTGGGCAGCCGCACCGACGAGTTAAAAGTTTTTGACGTTATTATTGCTTATCAGCCGCTTGTGCTTCTTGCAATCTGGCGCCAGCTAAGATGCCGGGCATTGCGTAATTGCCTTCATGGCAAGCATATTCATAGACCGGACCTTCGGTTGCATAAAAGCTAAGTTCTGCAGTCCAGGGTTGCCGGTAGAGGTTGGAATCTTCGACAATAAATTGATATACGATTTCGCCGTCGGAGTAGCGGCTGAAGCGTTCAGTGATGGTGCCGTCGTCAGTGATTGGCACTGAGCTTTGCTCCATTTGAATTGGCTTAATATTGATTGTCTCTACAATCAAGGTGTCACCTTCATACCATCCTCTTGAATCCCCTAACCACTGCTCCATCACCTGCGGCCTTGAATTAGCTCTGGCCTCTTCTGCAGAATCAAACAGTGGAATGATGCGGGCGTCGTGAGCCATTTCTGCCAAAATCATGACGTAGTCATCGGTTTGCACAAACTGGTAGGTGCTGTTGTAAAGCGTGCCCATCATGCCCGGGCCTGCAGTGTTGCCAAAGCCAAGTAGGCAGCGTTCAGCCAAAGGCAGTGCTTCTGGTCCTGAGTTGTCGCCCACGCCGGTGAGGTAGCGTCTACCAAATCCTCGGTCTTTAAAGCTAACCTTAGGGACTTCTAAGCGAGGTACTCGACCACTGGGAGGGTTAACAATATAGGAGGTGCGAAACTCGCCTTTAACCAATGCTAAGGAAGAGCCGGGATCTGTCCAGAACGAGTTATAGCCCCGTAGTCCGAAATCTATGCTTCCAGCAGGAGGCGCTCCAGTTTCAGAATTAGATGGCGCATTGTCGTCAAAATCACCAGGTGCAATCCCCGCTATAGCGGTGCCAGCAGCAATTTTTTCGGCCTCCGCGGGAGAGACAACTAAAGAATCGACGCCCTGCGGCCGGTTAAGGCTGGTCAACGATGCATTAGTCCAAATGCCAGTTAGTTGGGGCTGGGCCAGTGATGACGCCGATAAAAATGTTGCCGAGAAGCCTATAACTGCCATCAGCGCTTTTCGATTAACTTTAAACATGTGTTTCTCCTTAATCTACGTGTCTGCAGAGCTCATGGTGCGCTAAGTTTCTAGCGTCTTACTAAGCTCATTTCAATGAACTCTTTCTAGTAGGCTTATTCTAGGCCTTCGGTGACTTTTTGCCTCCTATTTGCGATAGCTTGTTTGTTTTAGCTGTCGTTCATAGGCAATTGCGCTTGATTCTTCGGCAGGAGTCAGCAAATCAGCTTTCACACTCTGTATATCTATCAAGCGCTGCTGGGATTCGAGTCCACCGTCATGATTGATGTGCTGAATGTCTGTTTCAAAATTTTCACAGAAATAGTGACTCACCAGTAAGCTTCGATGACATTCGGCTGGATCTTTCTCGGCGCATAGACGTGCGACATTGAGCCCTTCGCTGAGCCCGCCTTGTAAGTGTTTGAATCCCGCTTCAAACAGCGCAGATTTTTTTAGGCGGACGAATTGTACTTGGCCACTGCGGTGATAATACTCTGGGTCCTTCGAGCGCGGGCCCAGTTCTTTGCCGAGAAATACATAGTCTATTGCGTTAGCCGGCAAAGTTTTTTCTAGCACACTGCGATGGTAATCAAAAAAAGCTTAGCCGAAAAGAGTCGACCTTTCATCGGCTATGGCATCGATTTGGTGGTCTTTTAACTGTGTTATGTATTCATCAAAGTGCTTAGCGGCATAGCCAATGGTATAGAGCACGTTGGCAAATTCTATTGCAGCTGATCGGCGAGCAGCCCGATCGATAAAGCATATTTGAAAGCGGGATTATAACTCATAATGGAACAAAAGTTCCGATAAACTAGGTAAGCCGCACTGTCGCCTTTATCGGCCAATACTAGAGCTGCAGGAATAGAGCGCGAGGGCAGGTCACTACCGTCAGCTTTCCTGACGCCCAAAGCCTGCCAGTCTTGTAGGTCTCGCCAAATCCCTAAGCTCTCATAGCGCTTACAATACTGATCCGGGGCGAGGCCGCCCGACTGCGGCCCTACTAAATTCTCTTCACCACCCTCAGGTAGTCGCACCGGCCGCCCCCAGGTTTGGTCGTCTTGCCAATTACGCGCTTTAAAATAGTTTGCGATAGAGGCGAATACATCAGCTTCGGTATCCCAAATATCTTTTTTGCCATCTTGATCGTGGTCGACTGCATATTGAAGATAGCTCTCGGGAATGAACTGTGACTGGCCCATAGCGCCCGCCCAAGAGCTCTTCATATTCTCAATTTTGGGAAAACCGCTGTTTAGTATTTCAAGCCCTGCTAAAAACTGTGCTCGAAAAAAAGCAGCTCGGCGATTGTCGTAAGCAAGTGTTGCCAGAACATTGAACAGTGGCTCTTTAATTGGATAGGTACCGAAATTGGTCTCCATTCCCCATATCCCAACAATAAATCTAGCTTGTACGCCGTAAACCTTACTTATCGCGTTGAGCACGTCTCGGTGTTGGATCATCAACTCAGACCCCGTTTCTTTTTTCCAGTCAGTTACCCTTGCGGTGAGATAGTCATCGTAAGTTTGAACTCTCTCAGGCTGAGACCGGTCACGCTCAATGATACGTTTAACTGGCGGTGTAATGTTGGCGAACGCCTGCATGAGTATTGCTTCACTGATGCCGTTGTCAGTGGCTTCCTGCCTAAGTTCACCCAGCCAGGTGTAAAAATCAGCATCGCCTTGGGTTTGCGCTGTAACGGTCCAAGGAGTTAACAGTCCAATAACAGCGCTACTTAATAGGAGAGTCTTTAATAGCTTTTCCACTGAATACTTCATAATTTCAACTGCCACTGGGAATGGATTTTTTACCTGTCAGCTTAGTTGTCGTCCGCAAGTGCGAAAGTTAGAATCAAATCACCGCCGCGTCGACCACGGGAACCACCACCTGATGCCACGGTGACATATTCTCGTCCGTCGATCACGTAAACCGATGGCGAAGCGAAGACACCGGCACCGGTGTTAAATTTCCAGAGTTCTTCACCGGTTTCCGCGTCAAAGGCGAAGAAGTAACCGGCCTCGTTGCTGCCAGTTCCGACAAACACCACACCGCCTCTGGTGACTACCGCCCCAGCTTGGCCATAGCCTTCAAATATTTGCCGCCAAATTAATTCTCCGGTTGTTGGGTCGTAGGCAGAGAAATAACCCTTCGCCCCGCGACCGGAATTAAACGGCTGGTCGATTGCATTTACATAGAGTAAGCCGGTATCCGAACTATAAGCGATAGGAGCATAGTTTGACCCACCTCCGTAGCCAGGTGAAAAAATTTGATTCGGGCCTATCGGGGTAAATTGCTCAACCAGTTGGTTGTTTTCCATTTGCTCGGCGGCAATATCTTGAGGGAATACAGGGGCGACAGGCTCCATTCGGTCACCATTTGCCTTGTGGGGAATTGGCTGGGTCGGATAGGGAACTTCACCTTCAGTGGCGGTCTGCGTGGGCACTGGTGTTTCAATAATAGGATGAACAGGCTCGCCGGTTTCTCGATTGAGGATGTAAAGCCAGCCATTTTTACTGGCCTGAGCAAGGGCTTTAACATTCTCACCGTCGACTTTCATATCAAACAGCACCGGCTGGTTTCCAGAATCGTAGTCCCAGACATCATGATGTACTTGTTGGTAGTGCCACTCGAGACGACCAGTATCTAGCGTCAAAGCGATTAGCGAATCAGAAAAAAGGTTCATCCCATCTCTTTTGGTGCTGTCGCCAAAAGGATTGCCAACCGCGAAATAAATCATGTTGAGCTCGGGATCGATGGAAGGCGTTTCCCAAATGCCTCCACCGTTACGCTCACCGCCAACCCAAGTAGGCCCGGCAATTTCCCAGCCCTGATCGGTTTCATCTTGGGGAACGGTATTAAAATTCCATAGGGATTCGCCCGTCTTGGCGTCGATAGCGAGCACGTAACCACCAGCGATATGGCTTTCACTGCGGGTAGTACCCAGATAAACAACGCCATTGTATATTTGCGGTGCGGTGGTAAACCAATAGCCAACAGAAATCGCGGTGGCAATGCCGGGGTCTTTTTGGTGAAGGACATTTAAAATCACTGGTGCTTGGCCTGCTTCGCCGAAGCCCGGAAGAGGTTCTCCAGTCTTAGCATCGAGCGCAAAGAGGAAAGAGCCAGCAGCGGTATAAATCACCCCGTCATCATAAGCGACTCCGCGATGACGAAAAATATAGCCTTCACGGCGGCCACCGCCTAGCTTTCGAGTGACATCATAGGTCCACAGCAAATGGCCGTCTTGTGCATCGAGCGCGTAGACGCTGCCTCGAGAGTCGGTCACATACATGACATCGTTAACAATGATCGGCGTGGTTTGATTGCTGACGCCGTCAATAACGCCATGCTGAAATAACCATTTAGGGACTAAGCTAGCAACGTTGTCTGGCGTAATCTGATCGCTAGGAGAGAACCGGGATCCGGCTAAATCCAGATTATGCAGTGCCCAGTCCATGTTTCGCACAGAGGATAAGCCGCTTGCCGAGGGATTTGCTGAAAGCTGATTGGCGTTAGTAGATTGTTCGGTAGCTTCTTCATCACCGCCAGCGGCGACTGTAATCGAAGTGGTTTCTGTTGAGGGAGAACAGCTGGCCAAAATAGCGGCAAAGCTTAAAGTGGCTAGAGTGGTTAAAGTGGTTAA
This sequence comes from Glaciecola sp., assembly GCA_047628735.1. Taxonomy (GTDB): domain Bacteria; phylum Pseudomonadota; class Gammaproteobacteria; order Pseudomonadales; family Pseudohongiellaceae; genus UBA9145. The sequence continues at coordinate 4,663 of JBLHVT010000082.1, read as the reverse complement.
TACGCGCTTATTTTTATTTGTAATCATTGGCGTGTCTCTTTGGCTTATTCATCAAGCTATTAAGGGATATCGGACTATTCGCTCTGCTCCAACATATATTCAACGATGGATTTTAGCTGCTCGTCACTGCAAACAACACAAAGCCCCCTAGCAGGCATGACTCCGTTGAGCCCACTAATGGTATTTTGAACTAAGGTGTCTAGGCCTTTTTCTAGCCTAATCTCCCATTCAATTACATCGCCAACCTCCGGTGCATGAGCGGCGCCGGTGCCATGGCAGGCAAAGCAGGTGTTTTGATAGGTTTGAGCAGGGTCGAAGCTGTCCGCTTCACCAGCATAGGCAAGGTTGAGCCAGGGCATGGCAATGGTAAATCCAAGCGTCAGTGCTATTCGCTTGTTTAAGGGATGGTTGGAGCCAGTTGATGTCGCAGTGCGGGGTTTCATTTTGGGCTGTTTGAGCCTGCTTTTAGTATTTTATGTAACCTCACTGTAACCAATTGCCAGTGGGGAATCAAAAAGTTGGTGTAATTGCTTTATTTTTCAACTGGGCCGCCACCTCAGGAAAAAGCCAAGACGAAAGACCTCAGTAGAACAGCCTAATTCACTAAGTTGTTGAGAGATTCGCTTTGAGCAAGCATGCGAATCATTGCAATAGCATCTCGGTCTAGTTGGACATACGCCGATTTAAGATACTCTGTTATTTGAACCTCGTTATCACGTGCATCAAAATCTCGGCGATAGCTAAAGCGAACGAACAGTGAATTTGGTTCTGCCTCTTCTATTAAAGCGCAGCTTTCGGCAAAAATCTGTTCGATTTCAGGAGTAGTGCTTGTCTCAATTTTCAATTCTGGGGTCATGACAACCGATTCCTGAAAACTCGCTTCGCCGGCAGATATTCGTCGAACAAATTCATTTTCTTCATGGTTTGAGGATTCACACTGCAAGGCCACGTTAAATTTCTCTGGATGTCTTGCCCGCAGGACAAGACCCTGCCAAAGCTGACTTCTAGTGATGATGAGCACGTTCTTATCTTCTAAATCGTTAACTTGAATAATGTGCTGAAAATCGAGCAAATCACTGAGCCTTCTATTGTTGGGGTCATTGTCGAAACGAATGGAGAAGCGAGTGTCGAGACAAGTGCTGCGTTGATATGATGATTTTAACTGAGAAATCCATGTATTGGCAGCAGGGTAAGGTCGACAAGCAGATTTGCACCTACTAGAATGCGGCGGCTTTTTAATTTATTGGATTTACCTATGACTCCTGACGTTTTATTCAAACCATTTAAACTTGGCAAACTTGAACTAGCTAATCGAATTGTGATGGCGCCGATGACTCGGCAATTCTCACCTAACGGTGTACCAGATCAAAACGTAGTAGATTACTATCGCCGCCGTGCAGAAGGGGGGGTTGGTCTAATCATTACAGAGGGGACGACAATTCAACATGAAGCGGCGTCAAGTGGTGTTCAAATTCCTTGCTTTCACGGCGACGCTCTTGAAGGCTGGAAACATGTAGTAGAAGCAGTACACGCTGCCGGCGGCAAGATTGCCCCACAGCTTTGGCACGTGGGTGCAATTCGCAAACCTGGTGAAGGCCCTCATCCTGATTATCCCTCGGCATCGCCATCAGGCTATATCAAGCCAGGCAAGCAAGTGCTTGAACCTCTCAGCACAGAGGAAATAGAGGAACTAATCGCCGCCTATACTCAAGCAGCAGTCGATGCCGTAAAGATCGGTTTCGATGCTATTGAGCTTCACGGCGCCCATGGCTATCTTATTGACAACTTCTTTTGGGAGGGCACCAACGTTAGAGAAGATAACTATGGTGGCAGTTTGGCTAAGCGGGGGAGCTTTGCCGTCAATATCGTTAGATCCATTAGAGCAGCCATCGGGGATGATTTTCCTCTGATCTTGCGTTTTTCCCAGTGGAAACAGCAAGACTACGACGCCAAGCTTGCTAATACACCTGAAGAACTGGAAGAGTTTTTGACACCACTGTCCGCTGCCGGTGTCGATATTTTTCATTGCAGTAATCGCCGCTTCTGGGAACCCGAGTTTGAAGGCTCAGACTTGAACTTGGCCGGCTGGGTTAAGAAAATCACCAACAAGCCAACCGTCAGCGTCGGCAGTGTCGGCTTGACTGAAGAGTTTATTGCGACTTATCGTGAGGGCACCGCTGAGGTTGCCGGCATTGATGAGCTTGTCAGGCGCATGGAAGCCGATGAATTTGAACTTATTGCCGTAGGCAGAGCATTAATTGCCAATCCAGATTGGGCAAACAAAGTTCGCGATGGAAAAATGGACGAGTTAGTGACCTTTAACAAAGAAATGTTGGGTGAGCTGATTTAAACAATCGATTTAACTGACCTGCGTTTAACCGGCAGACCTACATTTAGACATTAAACCAATGCTCAAACGTTAGAGGCAACGATTGGATTGAGAGGAATCGTTGCCTCTAAAACGTAAATTTGTAACACTCCTTAGCTCAGTTTCATAACGGTTTAGAGCTATGCGTTTAAAAGTCCTTTTGCCTGCCATTATTCTAGTTATTGGTTTGCTACTGCTGCTGTGGTTGCTATATCCGCCATCAATATCCGATGATTTTTTACTTTCTGCATCCCCTGAGGCAATCGAGCGTGGCGAATACTTGGTCACAGCTGGAGGCTGTATTAGTTGTCATAGAGGCGAGACCAGCGCAGGTGAACTTTCCGGTGGCCACGGTTTAGCAACCGACTTCGGTACTTTTTATGTGCCGAACATCACACCAGATATTGATACTGGCATTGGTGATTGGCAAGCGGCAGATTTCGTCGCGGCACTAAAATATGGCCGTACTCCATCAGGTAGCTTCTACTTTCCTGCGTTCCCTTATCGAGCCTATGCCGGGCTGAACGATCAAGATGCTTTGGATATTGGCTCCTACTTAATGTCACTAACCCCGGTAAGCTATCAAGTGGCAGATCCTGAAATTCCAATTTGGCTAAGCCGTTGGTCTGTTGCTGGCTGGAATATGCTGGCAGATATCGCCGAGCCGGACCGTGAAATATTCCAAGACCCGGTATTAGCGAGAGGTGCGTATTTGGCAAAAAACTTAGGCCACTGCGGCGAATGCCATACACCGCGCAATGGCCTCGGCATACCAAACTACTCAAATGAATATGCAGGTGCTGAGCTAGGCGAAGAAGTAATTGAGCCTATAAACAGCGAAGCATTATCAGATTGGACACTCGATAGTTTTGACCTCTTTCTATTGTTAGGTCTAAAACCTAGTGGTGAGTTTGTAGGCGGGGACATGAACGATGTGATCGAGCACAATACCAGTAAACTAACCAGTGCTGACCGCGCCGCCATGGCCGCATTTTTTACTAGGCACAATATCCCAAGCGGCTGATTTAACCTTTTTCTTGTCCTTTATGAAATAGAACTCTAAGCTGGAGTAGGTTTATTGACCATTTATATCAAAAGGATTTTGAAAATGAGAGAGCTTTCAGAGCAAGAGATAAAAAATGTTAGCGGTGGTGTGGTTGAATCATCAGCGGCGCTTAGCCCGTCAAGCACGTCCGTCAATGCAAATGAATTTCAGTACTTCATTCAACTACCCGTAATCGTACCGCAATTAAACATTGTCGAAGATTTTTTCAAACACAATACCGATTCCTAATCCGATTTAGCTAAAAGCTATGACTTTCTAGCATCAAAGTCTAAGCTAAAAAGGTCAGTGGTTACTGGCAGAAATAAAATCGTAATCAAAAGGAAATTGAGAATGAGAGAATTAACTCAAGATGAAATTGAACAAGTAGGTGGTGGTTTTGGATTGCTAGGTGTAGGAATAGGTGCTGTTACAGGCGTAGGGTCTTCGTATTTTTCTGGAGGAAATATCGGCCAAATAATTGGATCCGGACTGCTTGGTGGTGTCGCCGGATTTTTTGGTGGTATTGCTACTAGTTCACTAGTACCCACGTTTGCCCGTGTGGTATTTGGGGCATCATCAATCGAAGCTGGAATCCTCGGAAGCCATGCTGGATCGAGGTCCTAAATTTCAAGAATACCTAAGTCTTAGTATTAAAATATTTAAAGTGGCAAGGAGAACATAAACGATGAATTACATTTACCTTAATGCAACCATCCTGCCTCTATTGGCCATGATGTTTATTTCTGATGCTATAAGAGACAAGGAAACAGGAACGTATCTTGGTTTTATAAATATAAAGGTTGTTATATATCTTGTTGGGGTATTTTCTGTGGAGTCCTATTTCTTTACGTCTGATTTTGGGATTTCCCTAACAACTTTGGGCCGGATATTTGCGGTCACTTCAATGCCTTTTATCGGCGCATTTGTATTTGTAAAATACTCCCATAAGGAGCGATATGGAGTTGAGTTTAGTCGTAAGAAAAAAAAGAAATTGAATTAATTTTCATCCAGGCCAGCTACAGAATACCTACACCAGAGCTACTCTTTATAGTGTTAGCGTTCACTCGGAGGCACAATTTCATTTGGCCGAGAGAAAACCGTAAGGTAGGTTCTCGACTAAGAGAATAGGAGAATTCAAGATGAGTATTATTGTGTCAAATGCAATTATGCTACCCCTTTTTTCGACTTGGTTTATTCCTGTGGCGATTCGAAACCCAAGAACTGGGCATTTCAAAGGCCTTTGGAATATC
>JBLHVT010000081.1:0-12732 GCA_047628735.1 Glaciecola sp. | reverse complement strand
GAGCAGGCTATTTTTCTAATTAATATTTTAACTTGCAGCAAAGGTTACCACCTCTAGAATTTGCGAGTCTTTGAAATTCGCTTGGGTTAATAAAATAAGTGACAACATAGGTAAGTGAAATAAGTGAGTGAAATAGAAGAATAAAAGCGGCAAATTCTAGTGCCGGTAACAATAAAACAAATCTGCGGCCACCGCACCCTGACAATGCTTTATTTACACTTTCAATTTAGATTAAAAAAAACCGACTTAGTTAAGTCTAAGTCGGCCAAGAGGGAGCACATTTTAGCGCATTAAGCCTCTGAAAATTTTAAATTTTAAGAGGCTCTCATGTTCGAGGAATGAAAAGCAGCATTTGCCGCTCTTCTCGTACAACTGTCACTGCTGAAAATCGATCACTATCCTGGATAGCCGCATTGAAGGAATCCAAGCTTGAGACGCTCACACGGTTAACTTGGACGATAATATCTCCTTCTTGAAGGCCTGCTAGCGCTGCCTGACTGCGCGAATCTATCTGCTCGACTAATAGACCTGGCTCGACTATCCCATCGCTCGTGGGCGTAACAGATCGCAGCCTCGCTCCGCTCAAGGTCTGATTTAGACCCGCCCCCACTTCCTCGCTCACCAAAAGGGGATCAGTGCCGCCGATGGTAGTCTGCAAAGTCGTTTTTTCACCATTTCGATAGAGAACAAGATCCACTTCTTTACCTTGGCGCAATAGACCCACGGTATTGCGAAGTTCCCGACTGTTATCAATTGGGCGTCCATCTATTTCTACGATAATATCAGACACCTGAACCCCAGCCCTCTGTGCAGCGCTATCGCGCAATACACTAGTGACTATAGCCCCTTCTTGAAGGTCAACACCTAACGATGCGATGATTTCCGGCGTCGCGGTGGCAATGGTCACACCTAGTATCCCTCTGCGGACTTCACCGTCACGCTGCAAGTGTTCAATGACTCGAGCGACCATGTCGGAAGGGACGGCAAAACCAATACCATTGCTTCCCCCTCCATTATCACTAATTATTGCTGTGTTAATTCCAACCAAGCGACCCTCAAGGTCAACCAATGCGCCGCCAGAATTACCGACATTTATCGACGCATCGGTCTGAATGAAATCCTCGTAATTTTGATTGTTCAGACCGGCACGCCCTAGAGCACTAACAATACCTGAAGTTACTGTTTGGCCAATGCCGAATGGATTGCCTATAGCAACCACGTAGTCTCCAACCTGAACAGATTCGATATCCGCAAGCTTAATATCAACTAGGTCATCTCCAGGTATTTGAAGGAGGGCAATATCGGTAGCCTGATCACTACCAATTAAGGATGCTTCTATGACGCGCTGATCAGATAATTGCACAGAGATATTGCTCGCGCCGTCAACCACATGGTGGTTGGTGATGATGTAGCCTTGTTCAGCGTCAATTATAACTCCAGAACCTGCTCCAATGGCTAAAGGTTGTTGCCGATTTCGAGGCATTAGATCCGGCCTGCTTTCGAAAAATCGACGCACCTCGTTTGGAACGTTTTCGCCCAGTGAAAACTCAGCGTTGGCAGGAATCCGCTTTGTGACTCGAATATTCACTACCGCCTGTGTCGATTTTTCAAGCATAGGGGCAAGCGAAGGAAAACCCGCCTGCAATGCTTCCTTACTAATCCCGTATGAAAAATTACTCATTAACATTGTGAGCAATAAAACTAACAGTCCACTGCTTCTTCGAACCGAGATTATCCGCTTGGTGCAATTCATAGTCATTCTCCGTCAATTCACCTTACACTCACGCAGACAGCTTATTGGTAGCGGCTCGTAAGTGCTTCTGGTGTGAAATTTAACGGGGGCGGCGGCTAAAAACCTGAAATTAGGGTGAACAAACTATCCAGAAAACATCCAAACGACCTGAACTATTGGTGTTTAGTAACGGATATTGATTAGCATACATAACTAACAATAATTGGAACCTTTGACCTATTTTGACCGTCTAACTTTGCATTAAGCACTCGGATCTAAACTGAGTTATAGCTCGAGGCATGTTGTAATTTGCAAAGCTAAATATAAATGTATTGGATTAATTAAATATCGTATCTTTTGTTAAATAACGGTGTATAGGTTTTGTAAAATGAATTCAGCATCAACGTCCAGAAATGCACGATTAGACTTAACTTCCGCATCCTCACTTCTATCCCAATCATTTGTGATGGAAGATTGGCTGGTGATCCCTGAGCTCAACCGACTCCAAAATAGGCTAACCAATCAAAGTCGCTCCGTAGAGCCAAGATTGATGCTGCTTTTTTGTCACCTAGCAGCCAGCGAATTTACACTAGTCAGCCGAGATTCATTAGTAGAACAGCTTTGGCCTAACGTTATCGTCAACGAAAATTCTCTAACTCGTGCTGTCTCTGAGTTACGCAAACAGCTTCGAGGCGGCTGCCGTGAAGATGCTATACAGACCATACCGAAGCGAGGCTATCGCCTAGTCTGCAAGATAGAGAGTGTTCAAAGCCCAACAAACCGTGAAAGTCCGGCGGCATCACAAGTTCATGAGACAGTTAACCCAGCATTTTTATCAAACACCCTGCCTGGCCTAATTTCTATGGCTCGAATTCCCAAAACCGCGCTTATAGCGTTTACACTGACGGCACTGCTCGCGACTACTCTAGCTATCGATTCAGTAGGAAATTCCGGAAGCGAGCGAGATGGCTTGATAAGAATTCCCACTGCCCTTGTGGATGAGATAATCGTTAACGAGCCAAGCTACTTAGGCTACTTAGGAGGGGGCGAATTTGCTCTTACCGCCAACAATCTAGAAACCGGTAACAAGTCGGCCACCAGACCTGTTGTGTCCCATGATGGCAGCAGCTATGCCTATCTCAGCTATGACCAAGACGGTTCAACAATTTTCGTCGGCACATTGAACGAGATGAGCGCCCCCTGCGCGATATACCATGCCCCTGAGAAACTGCTAAATCTGGCTTGGTCGCCGCTAGGGCAATCACTTCTTTTCAGCAGAAAAACAAAATTAACAAACGCCGCACTCTTCTCTAATAACCAAGCTGAATCTGAACTGTTGGTTCTTAATCTAGCCTCGGGAAAACTCAAAAGGCTTGTAGAAGATGATTTGCCGAAAAATAACCACGTGATAAATGAAAGCCGTTTGACCTAAAAATCTCTGCCAACGGCCTTATACAGCGCACTAAGCTATTTGGTCGAGACGAAGAAACTGGCCGGTGGTGGGTTTTAATGGTCCATCTGCATGGGCCCAATTACCGTTGATAAATAAGCGGTGACTAGCAAAATTGCTAAAGCAACGGCGCCCTCGATGGTCACTGATCGACGAAACTCTTGAACTCCGTGCTTGCTATTCAATTCAGGCACTAATCTCCATTTATTGAATGCAGCAATTGCTATAATAACGAGCACCAGTAGTAATTTTACGACGATACTGATGCCATACGCTGTGTCAAAAAGCTCGGTCCAAGAATCCAACAGCTGCCAGATCAGCAACCCACCTGCCGCACCTAATAGCAGTAGTAACAAAATCACATGCCTGCCAAAGCTCTTCAACTTAAGTTGAACGGAATTAGTGTCGGGCACCCCTGCGAGAACGTATAAGGGGAATAAAATTCCGATCCAATAACCAAAAGCCAAAACATGAACTGCGATAGCCAGCTGTGCAATCGTACTTAATACCGAAACATGCCCCATAAGCCTGAAGCTCAGAGCCAGTCCCATTAGAGCAAAGCAGTAAAGTGTGAATAGGCGGCGGTAAAATATTGGCCTAGGTGGCGCTTTAAGTCTTTGAATTTTTAAAAAAACAAAAATACTCACCAAAAATGCAAGCCCAAACCCTAGCAAGCGGTAGAGAGTCACATCCCCTAACTTTGTATCCAGAAGCATTTGAGACATGGGCAGATCAAACATCCCGGTGAAACCGTTATCGTTAATCTGACCTACTTGAGAGAGGAAATTCAGCCCAGCTCCTTGAAAGCCCAAAAATGCGCCGACACCACAATAAATCAAAATGGTGTTTGTGGTTTTTCGGCTTCCATCTGAGTACAGCACGAGGAACAGGCTGCCACCAGCAATACTCGCAAGGCCAAAATAGACGCCGAGTTTACAGAATAGGTTAAGTATCTCCCAAGAACTTGGGATGAGGAATGCGCCCATGCTTATACTAGGTCCATGCTTATACTAGCCCAACGTTAGAGCGCAGCTCACAATCTAAGAATTCGGCTTCAAGGCGAAACAGAAGCTGTACTTGTAGGATCAACTTCAAATTCAAAAGAATCGGTTAGGGTATGACCATCAGCACCAATTGCAGCCCAATTAACCATAAATTTACCGGGATGCATGCCCGGGGTAGCAAAAGTAAAGCTAGCTTGAGCGGTTACATTTGGCTCAAATGAGGTGGGCATTTCATGACCAACTCCCATCAACTCAAGCTTAATTAATTTAACGTCACCTGAGAATGATAGATTGATTTCAGTTGGCGCTACTTTAACTACCGCGCCATTATCAGGTGTTGTTTCTCTCAAGCCGGTGTGGGCGCTGACCGCCAGCTGAAAAAAAACTGCCGTCACTATGCAAGCTAGAGATTTCGCTAAAGTGTTAATTCTCATATCAAATACCCTGTGTTAAGTTCATTTATAACTAGATTATCTCACGAACACAGAGCATTGAAGGCCTTAGTGTTGCGACAAATTGTCGCAGAGTGTGTAGCTTGCTTACTGTTTGCTAACTCGTGCGGTTCTGTTCTTTGTGTTGTTCCTTTAATTTTCATTTCTTGCTCTGCCAAACATGGGTTAAGGGGGACATATTAATCTCCTCAAAGACAGTGCCGGGCCTTGCTTGCAATACCATTAGTAGAGCTTGTGCGACATCTTTTGCCTCAATTGCGTTCTCTGGCTGCGCACCGGGCTCAAAATGTAAGTCCTCGAAAAATGGGGTACGAACCGCACCTGGATTCAATAGCGTGACTCTTACTCCTGATTTTCCACATTCATCTCTAAGCGCTTGTGAAAACCCACGAATGGCAAACTTACTTGCACAATAAATACTACCTTGTCGCGCTCCTTTTAGTGACGCCTCAGAACCAGTGTACACGATATCGCTCGGCGTCTGCTGCTGCTTAAGCCGCGGCAATAGGCACTTTGTAAGGATCACATGGCTTAAAAAATTAGTGTCCATAACTAACTTTACGTCAGCAATAGATAGCTGTTCCAAGAACCCCATTTTACCTATGCCGGCATTACTTACCAAAGCCGTGATAGTGCCTTTTATTGTTTGAGACAAATTAGCAATTTTCGAGGGCAACTTATCAACGTCCGCAAGGTCGATCTGAGTGAAGTTAAAGTTGGATTGTTCGCCAAATGCTGCAAGTGCACCCAACTCATTTTTATCGATGCCCAGAACGCGATATCCCGCCGCTAACAGCTCTGCAGTCATTGCTCGGCCGATGCCTGAAGAGCAGCCTGTGACGATGACTGTTCCCTCTCTTGTTTCAATCATAGTGTTCACCAAAATCTAGCCGATTAAATAATGCTCATGAGCATTCATTAATCTTCATGCCACAGTTCAAGCGTAAACTGCAGCGCCGCTACGCACATCGATAGTATTGTGTAGGACCAATAAACTCGCTAAGCATAGCCTCGAGCTTCTCAATAGTTGCCCCGCCTGAATTATCTTTCAGTGATACCTCACCTTCTTGCACATTAATTGGTTGAGCATATAAGGCTTCATCAGGATATAGCTTCGAAATATTCTTATAAAATTCCGTCGGCATTCGAAATTCGCCCAATGACACTGAATGGATTTTTTCAGTATCCAAACTCGAGAAAACCAATTTAAAAAGGGCCGCGTATTCTTCAAGCACCGTTTCAGTGTAAATTATAGGTTCAAACCGCAGTGCCACAGGCCAGCCACTGTTTTGCAGTTTTACTAGCGCCTCTAGACGTTTTTTCAAAGATGGTACTTTATGCTCCCATCGAGCAGTGGCCGCTTCGCTAGCGAAGCTCATTGCCACAATCACATTTTTCAACGCCTTGGCGTCTAACAAGCCACGAACCTGAGTACTCTTAGTTCGGATTTCCAACATCGCATTCGGATATTTACGAAACAGCGGCAAAAAGAACTGACAAAAATGACTTACTGGTTCCAACGCCAGACTATCGCAATCATATCCACTGTAATAGTTGCCCGCATCATTGGTATTTTTAATATAGCGTTCTAAATCGGAATAGAAATCCTCATAATTTACAAAAAGCACTGTGTTAGCAGATCTGTACATACCCTGCAAAAAACAGTAGCGGCAATCATAAACACAGTTCATCATATGCGAAAAATAGTAACTGCCCTGCCCTTCAAACCCATATCCTTCGGGGGTTGGCAATACCAAGTTGCCGTATTTCTTTGCGAGGATTAGGCAAGGCAGCTGTTTCTGTATTCGAAAGTTTTGAGCGTTACGGTTAAACACCTCTCCATAGCGCTCACAATCGATCACCGGCAAATCTGAGAATCGATTCAGAATCTCGCGCACGCGCGGATGTTCCTTAATTTCTTTCTCAACATAGATAGCAGCAAACATAGATAGCTCTTATCAATTAGGTTAAATGGTGAACCGCTCTAAGCCGGCATTTATTTCAGCAAGCAATTGCTTTGCAGAGTGAAATTTCAAGGTAGAAATTTCCTCGAGTTTTTGTTCTAACCCGGCAGCCCTAAATTGCTGGCAAGCTCTTCTTAACTGACTAGACTGTGTTACGGTAAAATTAAATCGTTGAGCCATTTTTTCATAAGCCTCAGGCAAACTTATAGCACAATTGTGCTGCGATGCTAGCGCCTGCAGCTCTGTAATTAGCGTTGGTAACTCTACAGCAAGCTCATCCATAAAGTTTTCGATTTTGTCCTTACTAAGCTTGTTAATACCACTTTCGGGATTGTCCGAAATTATCTTTAGCAATTGCACAAATTCAATTGGTGAAAACTTGTTTGCTATGGACCAAAAAGCCGAACCTTCCATATCAAAAGCTGCGTTCTGAGAATATTCCTCTTCTGGCACATCAACCGTTACAAGGTCCGATGAAGGCAAGGAAGACGCGATTGGCAAAGGGTAGTAACTGCGGCTAGTCACCGGATCAGTTATTTTACGAATTATAACCGAGACCCCTAACTCGAAAGTTTTGTGCCCTGCAATTCCCGCATTAATCCAGATAGGATCATACATTGAGTCATCTAGCGTGACAGCGGATAAGTAAGCTGTTGCCGCAGCCGCGTTAACTCTCCCAATTCCACTGACCACAAGATTAACGCCTTGTCCTTGGTATCGCCGAAAAGCACTGCCATTAACCGACTTAAGACCAAGCTGTTGAATGATCGGCTTTGCCTCAATAGCATGAGCTACAACTAAATTAACTGGAGAACTGAAATCTGCCATAGATGCTTTTCCACTAGTTCTTTTCTCGCCGGCACTTTTCCCTTACGAGGTTGCACCTGAAAAGTCAGGCATCGTTATCTACATCAGGAGTGATTGATAATAGCCGGCGGCATGTTGGTTGCCCCTTTTACTTGCTCCATTAGCTAAGATCGTACATTTTTCACGAAGTACCGTTTTAGCGTGGTCGCTCTCCTGCGGACTGAGCATCGTCGCATAAATCGAATTCAACAGTCTGTTCAAAGCAGTTACCCTGAATCTATCTAACCCCCAATGAATAGTTGAAAGTTGATCCTTGTCACCACCGTACTTTCTTAAGAGTTCTACATCCACTAACAATACTGGATACTTACTGCATATTTTCAACCATAAATCATAGTCTTCGCATACGATAAGGGATTCATCAAAACCTTTCATCTCACCAAATAATTTTTTTTCTAAAACTACTGACGATGGAGAGATTGCACAAAGTGCCAAGCAGTCTTTGAATATCCTACCGCCGCTTTTGGCATATTTATTCTTTTTATTTACTCTAACACCGTTACGAATCCAGATTTCATCGCTATGCACTATTCGATGTGCTGGCGAATCGTTCCAAGCCTGGCGTTGCATCGATATTTTCTTTTCGAGCCATTGATCATCTGAATCAAGAAATGCAATCCAGTCACTTTTGGCGGCCAACACCCCTTTATTTCGTGCAGCACTAACACCGGCATTCGATTGGTAATAGTAATCAACGCTGGGGTACTTTTCAGACAAAAAATTTCTCGTCTGGTCAGTGGAGCCGTCATCGACAACAATGATTTCATCGACAGCTGAGGTTTGATCTAATACAGAGTCTATCGCTCTGGCGAGCGTATGCTGCCTATTATAAGTTGGTATCACTACCGAAATCGATTTCAATCCAAACTCCAAAAGTAAAGATCAGTGATTTTATTCTTTCTGCAAACAAAAATGGGAACCTAAGTTCCCATTTTCATTTAGCAAAAATAAAGCATTTTAAGCGTATTTAGCTAGCTCTTTCCTCGCTATAACACGGCGATGAACTTCATCTGGACCGTCTGCCAGACGCAGGGTTCTTTGACTCGTCCACATTGTCGCTAGCGGGAAATCCTGGCCAATACCGGCTGCACCGTGCATTTGAATTGATCTGTCGATAACACGTAACGCCATATTGGGCACAGCGACTTTGATCTGAGAAATAGCATCACGAGCAGCCTTATTGCCAATGGTGTCCATAAGCCAAGCGGCTTTAAATGTTAGCAGTCTGCACATTTCAATTTCAATCCGGCTATCTGCAATAACGTCATAGTTACCGCCGAGCTCTGACAGCGGCTTACCAAATGCTTCGCGACTAGTTGCTCGTATACACATAAGGTCTAGTGCCTTTTCTGCAGCACCAATTGAGCGCATGCAGTGATGAATACGACCAGGGCCTAGGCGCCCTTGCGAGATTTCAAAACCACGACCGCGGCCTAAAATTATATTACTTTCAGGCACTCTCACGTTGTGGAATTTGATATGCATATGCCCATGAGGCGCATCGTCACGACCAAAGACATGCATAGGTCTTACAACTTCAACCCCTTCGGCATCCATTGGCACAAGTATTTGTGACTGGCGTGTATGCTTTGGTGCCTCTGGATCAGTTTGAACCATCACGATCATTATCTTGCAGCGTGAATCGCCAGCGCCAGAGATGTAAAATTTCTCACCACTAATTACCCACTCATCACCATCTAAAACAGCTTTTGTAGCAATGTTAGTTGCGTCTGATGAAGCTACACCGGGCTCTGTCATAGCGAATGCAGATCGAATCGTGCCGGCTAGAAGCGGCTTCAGCCATTGCTCTTTTTGCTCTTCGGAGCCGTATCTCTCCAACACTTCCATATTGCCAGTATCAGGCGCACTGCAATTGAAAGACTCTGAGGCTAATCTGCTTCTACCCATAATTTCTGCGAGGTGAGCATATTCTAAATTCGAAATACCCGCTCCACCCTGGCTCGTAGGAAGGAAAAAATTCCACAAACCCAATTCCTTGGCTTTATCTTTAAGGTTCTGCAGGATCTCGTCTTGACGCGGAGTATGTGACCAACGTTCACCAACACTCACTTCCTCATGATATTCCTCTTCTACCGGCTCTACTTCTTCGTTTACGAATTTGCGAATTTTTTCCCGCACTAAAACCAGTTCTTCTGATAGTCCTAAATCCATCATCTCGTTATATCCTCTAATACAGCTGTCTTAAATAGTGAATCGAATACGCCAGTATGTAAATCGGCGTGTTAGTTGCAATGAAACTTTAGCTGGCTATTGTGCCGCCACCGTCAATTACGATTGTTTGCCCTGTAGTAAAACTGCCTGCGCTGGACGCTAAGAACACTGCTGCGCCCGCGATTTCGTCAGGTTCGCCGATGCGTCTAAGTGGATACTTAGACACTGTCGCTTCATATATTTCTGGATTTTCCCAAAGCGCTTTAGCAAAATCGGTACGAATCAGTCCAGGCGCTATACAATTGACCCGAATATTTTGGGGGCCCCATTCTACAGCCAAGTTCCGCGCTATCTGCATGTCCGCCGCTTTAGATATAGCATAGGCACCTAAGGCATCAGTTCCTTTGAGTCCCCCTATCGAAGAAATAATAATAACCGCGCCACCGCCAGTCTCTGCCATCCCGGGCATAGCCAATTGGCAAAGCTTATGCACACTGCCAATGTTTGCCCGCATCACCTTGTCAAAGGCTTCATCAGGTATATCTTGAGATTTACCGAAATAAGGGTTCAGTGCGGCATTGCAAACCAAGACGTTAATCTTGCCTAGCTGCGCTTCTGTCTTCTCTACCAACGCTTGCAACTGCTCTTTGTAGTTGATATTGCAAGCTATAGCGATGGCTTGATGTCCAGCGGCCTTAATTTCGCCGGCGACTTCATCGCAGGCATCCTGATTGCGGCTAGAAATGACTACTTTTGCGCCTTGTTCTGCCATCCGCATGGCAATCGCTTTGCCAATGCCTTTGGTAGAGCCAGTGATGAGGACTACTTTATCTTCGAGGCTAAAAAGACTCATTTATTCTCCCAGTTATTTTCAGTATTAAACTAATTCTTTTCAAGCAGGTAGTAAATATTCGCATTAATAATGCGGTAAGCCGCTGTCAGTTTTTTGGAACAATGAAAACCGGACGTTAAATTAGCAAGCAGGACGCGCAAGAACAAGGAATTTCATTTTAAAAACCCACTGTTGATGTGCCTATTCTGTCCAATCACGCCTGCCTTTGGAAATACTGGTGCCCCCGTCAACCGGGATGACTGTCCCGTTGGTGTAGGCCCCCGCTTTAGAGGCGAGATACGTAACAATACCAACCATTTCCTGAGGCTGGCCAACTCTATGCAAAGGGCAGTCATCTTCAATATCATTGAGATAATGCTCAAACACATAATCGGTCATTCGCGATTCGAAAAAGCCCGGCGCAATAGCATTAACCGTAATATTCTTAGAAGCCAAATCGACAGCGAGAACTTTAGTTAGATGGTGAAGCGCCGCTTTGCTCGCGGAATATGCAAAAGTGGGAACTCTCTGCACGATTGGCACGTGAATGCCGTCCATCGAACCGATATTTATTACCCGAGCAGGATCTTCAGCGGTGCCCGCTAACGCTAATAAGTCCACGCAATCACGAGTCAAAGAAAACACGCCGTTAAGATTAGTACTCACCACCTTTTCAAAGCCATCATCGGGGTAGTCTTCAAGCTTAGAACCCCAATTTGCACCGGCATTATTAAGCAAAATAGAAAGACTCCCGAATCTATCAGTAACGAACTTTACAAGCTCTAGCCGCTGCTCGGCATCGGTGACGTCAGCCGCTACTGCTGCCACGTCACCAAAAGCTTTAAGCTCGCTAACCGCCTCGTTGCATTTGTCCGTACTTCGCGACGCTATAATGACGCGAGCCCCATTTTCAAGCAGACCCTTTGCCATTATTAAACCAAGGCCGCTGCTGCCACCGGTGACCAAAGCTGTTTTACCTTCGATCGAAAATAAGTCTGCGATTTTGAAACTGTTGCTTGAACTCGTGTCCAGACTCATATTATTTATGGCTCTTGAGAAATCTTGACTAATTGTTTGCCAAAATTCCGGCCTTTTAGGAGCCCCCTAAATAGCTCCGGGGCATTTTCCAAACCTTCACCAATGCTTTCTCTGTGAATCAACTTACCTTCTCTGATCCAAGCTCCTAGCTGCTCTGTCGCTTCGAGCCAGCTATCTTTCCATTCAGTGACAACAAAGAATCGGTGTTCTGGCACTTCATCAAGTTTTTTCAAAATGTGAAAAGGTGTTTCTGACTGAGTAATATCTTCATCATTATAATTTGAGACATAGCCACAAATTGGCACTCGAGCACCGGGGTTAAGCAACGGTGCTACTGCTCTGGTAACATCACCACCGACATTTTCGAAATAAATATCAATGCCATCAGGACAAGCTTGTTTGAGCTCTAGCGTTAGATCACCGGCTTTATAGTCTATACAAGCATCAAAACCCAGCACTTCTTTCACGTATTTACACTTGTCCGGTCCCCCGGCGATGCCTACCGCGCGCAGACCCAGAATTTTGGCCATTTGACCTACCACCGAGCCAACCGCACCGGAGGCCGCGGCTACAACCAAGGTTTCTCCCGCTTGCGGTTTGCCTACATCTTTTAGCCCGAAGTAAGCAGTCCGGCCAGGCATACCTACAGCGCCAAGGTGCTCAGACAGCGTCCCGTTAGCCGGGTTGACCTTCATTAAGCGCGGATCATCATCCATAGCGACTAAATAAGACTGCCACCCCATATGTGCCGCGACTAAATCACCCTGCGCAAAGTTCTTTGAAGTAGACTTAATTACGACTCCAGTTGACTCGCCAGTCATTACGTCTCCGATTCCCAGCGGCGCTGCATATGACTTCACATCGTTCATCCTGCCGCGCATATAGGGATCAAGAGAAAGCCAGCACACTTGGATCAATATCTGATTGTCTTCAAGCTCAGGGATATCAACCTGCTCAATTTTAAAACAGTCATCAGTTGGCTCCCCAATGGGGCGTTTTGCAAGAACTACACGGTTATTCTGGGTCATAGTATGGTCACAGGTTGAGTTATAGTTTTGGTTATAGTTTTGGTTATAGTTTTGGTTATAGTTTTGGTTATAGTTTTGGTTATAGTTTTGGTTATAGTTTTGGTTATAGTTTGAACAGACGCTTAGATATTACCTTAGGTATTGATGGGCTACGAGTCTAAATTAAGCCGTAGAGTCTACCTTACATCAGCAG
>JBLHVT010000080.1:0-13217 GCA_047628735.1 Glaciecola sp. | reverse complement strand
CCGTAACAATAATTTCCGTAAGAACATTAGCTTAGGCAGGTAAAATGACAGAGCAAAGCAGCAATAACACCGACAGAATGTGGGGCGGCAGATTCAGTGAAACCACAGATGCTTTCGTCGAGCAATTCACAGCCTCTATCGACTTTGACAAACGCCTTTATCGACAAGATATTCAAGGCTCGGTTGCCCATGCCTCAATGTTAGAGAAAGTTGGCGTTCTGAGCACAGATGAGGCCAAGCAAATCAAAGATGGTCTCTTGGAAATTCAATCTGATATCGAAGCAGGCGATTTTAAGTGGTCTATTGCGCTTGAAGATATTCACATGAATATTGAGGCAGCGCTAACTAAGCGCATTGGAAATGTTGGTAAAAAACTTCACACCGGAAGATCTAGAAACGATCAAGTCGCGACCGATATAAGATTGTTTGTTCGAGATGAAATTGATCAAATCTTACTACTGATTAGAAAACTTCAACAAGCATTAGTGGATTTAGCCGAGCGCGAAAACTCTACTATCATGCCAGGATTCACTCATTTACAAACCGCGCAGCCAATAAGCTTTGGCCACCATATGATGGCTTGGTTTGAGATGCTAGACAGGGATTATGGTCGTTTTTGCGACTGCCGAAAAAGAATGAATGTGTCCCCTCTGGGAGCGGCGGCTCTAGCTGGCACAACCTTTCCGATAGATCGTGATTACACCGCAGCGCTATTAGGTTTCGACAGACCGACTAACAATTCTTTAGATTCAGTAGGCGACCGAGATTTTGCTATAGAATTTTCAGCTGGCGCTAGTCTGCTAATGATCCACTTGTCTCGATTCTCGGAAGAGCTAGTGCTGTGGACCTCTGCGCAGTTTGATTTCATTGAATTACCAGATCGTTTTTGTACTGGCTCATCTATAATGCCACAAAAAAAGAATCCAGATGTACCAGAACTAGTGCGCGGAAAATCAGCCCGAGTATTTGGCCATTTGAGTTCTCTGCTTATGCTGATGAAATCGCAGCCGCTGGCTTACAACAAAGACAATCAAGAAGATAAAGAACCTCTATTCGATGTCATTGACACATTAAAAGATTGCTTGTTTGCCTATGGCGAAATGATGCCCGCTGTAATTTGCAAAAAAGAATCAATGATTGAGGCAACAATGAAAGGTTATGCAACAGCAACAGATTTAGCTGACTATTTGGTAAAAAAAGGTTTGCCATTTCGCGATGCTCATGAGGTAGTAGGCAAAGCAGTAGGATTAGGAATCCAAAAAGGCCTCGATCTCTCCAAGCTCACTTTGAATCAATTACAAGAGTTCTCCGAGCTTATAACGGATGATGTTTTTGACGTTCTTACTTT
The DNA here is from genome assembly GCA_047628735.1 of Glaciecola sp. Lineage (GTDB taxonomy): Bacteria > Pseudomonadota > Gammaproteobacteria > Pseudomonadales > Pseudohongiellaceae > UBA9145. The sequence goes on along the minus strand of JBLHVT010000080.1, from coordinate 11,869 downwards.
AGAAGGTTCAATCAATGCTAGAAATCATCATGGCGGAACCGCGCCAATTCAGGTCTTAAAGGCTGTCGCTGCAGCGAGAGAGAAAATCTTGCGGCCTTAAGAGCTATTGCAATAGCTGTAAAAAATTCCTTAAAAAGGCAGATTATCGATCTGGTGACGCCTGCAGTTGAATCTGATAGCTCAGCGACTGATTATCTCGCCGTGTCACGACGTTAACGATATCGCCGGGTTTCTTTTTCTCAAGTATGGCCGCATAGTCGTCTTCATTGGCGATAGGCTGGCCATCAATTTCTACGATGATGTCGCCCAAAATTATCCTGCCTCGCTGGTTCGGTTTAACACCGCGCATTCCTAGGCGGGCAGGGTCGGTGCCCTCAACAACATCCATCACGATAACTCCTTTGATTCCCCACATTTCCCGGTAGTAGTCAGGCTGAGGGATATTTCTTATTCCAAGAACAGGAGTTAGTACTCGTCCATGCGCAATTAACTGGGGCACCACATCTTTGACAGTATTAACTGGAATTGCAAAACCGATACCTGAACTACCACCACTAGGACTGTAGATGGCCGTATTAACACCGACCAGTTGACCAAGAGAATTCAGCAAAGGCCCGCCAGAATTACCCGGATTAATCGCGGCGTCGGTTTGAATAACATCGCGAATTTTGCGGCGACTAACTGAATCTATTTCACGCCCTAATGCACTGACTACTCCTACCGTCATTGTTGTATCCAAACCAAAAGGATTGCCAATAGCGATTACCTTTCGTCCCACCTCGAGTAAGGATGAGTCACCGGGGATAACAGGCACTAAATCAGCGGCAGGCGCATCTATCTTAAGGACAGCAAGGTCTTTAGCTGCATCAAGTCCCACTGGACGAGCATCATAGGTGGTTCCATCTTGCAAAGTCACTGACACCCTATCGGCTTGTTGAACCACATGGTAGTTAGTAACCACATAGCCTTCTGTACTCCAGATAAAGCCGGTGCCACTACCTTGAGGGACTTCTTGGGGGTTCAGGGACCTGAACGAGCGCACTAATCGAGAGTTGGTGACATTGACAACCGATGGGCTGGCTTGCTTAAAGACTGCGATGTTATTTTCTTCATCATTAGTTTTAAAAGTTGCGTAGTCCGGGGCTTGAGCAGCAGCCAGAACAGGCAGGAATAAAGCTGCCAAGCTTAATAGGGTTAAATTGAAAAATTTCATTGTTGTGCCACCTTTTTCATTGTATAGATATAAGAGCAAAACTCAAAGATTCAAGGCCTAGCGCTTATCTTCCAATAAAGCACAGCGATTGGAAACAGCAGTGAAGAGAAAAGTTAAATGGAAGGGATAAAGGCAAGCGATAGATAAAAGTAATAAAATGAGGCCCCAACGGCTTCAGAGACTCTGCGCCGCCAATTCCATCTCAGTCTCCAATTCAAACCACTCCTCCTCTTTGTCTGCAAGCGTCGTTTTTAGCTTGCCCTGATTCTGTAGCAGCTCAGTTAAAATCGACTTTTTCGGTTCGGTATAAAGCGCTTCATCTGCTAACGAGGATTCAATACCCTGTAATTCTTTTTGGATTTTTTCCATTTCTTTTTCTAGCTTTTTAGCCGCCTGGCGCAGCGGGGCCAGCTGAACTCTTTTGGCTGCGGCTTCTTGTCGCAACTTTTTCTTATCAACCGCTGGACCTTCTTCCAACGCTGCTGGGTTGTTAGCAAGAGTCAGCTGAGCATATTCTTTAAACAGCCATTTCTCATACTCGCCTAGATCACCCTCAAACGGAGTAAAATTTCCCTGATGAATTGAATAAAATTCATCGACAGTATTTGCGAGCAGATGACGATCATGAGAGACAATAACCAAGGCACCCTCGTACTCTTGCAGCGCGACAGTCAACGCATGAACCATCTCTAGATCTAGATGGTTAGTTGGTTCATCTAGGAGCAATAGGTTAGGCTTGCCCGTAACCACTTTGGCAAGCGCTAGCCTTGCTTTCTCTCCACCAGAAAAATTGCTGATTACCTCTTCTACTCTCGCGCCTCTGAAATCAAACCCACCTAAAATATCGCGAGCGTCTTGTTCACTTAGACTTCCATCAATAGAGCGAAGTTCTTGTAAGGGTGTTGCTTGCATATTAAGTTCATCGACTTGATGCTGTGCGTAATATCCAATCTTTAATTTTTTTGCCGGAAACTTATCACCAGCTAGTTGGCGAAGTTGCCCGGACAGAACTTTCAGCATAGTAGACTTGCCACTGCCATTAAAACCCAGCAGACCTATTCTCGAATCAGACAGTAATGACCAGTTAACACCGCTTAATAAAGGCGTATCGAACCCAATCTTTAAGTCTTCCACTTGCAGTAAAACCGAGGGCAGGTACTGCATTTTGAAAAACTCAAACCGAAAAGGTGAGTCAACGTGAGCAGGTGCAATTTCTTGCATTTTATTCAGTTCTTTCAAGCGACTTTGGGCCTGCTTTGCTTTTGTCGCCTTAGCGCGAAAGCGCCTTACAAAGTCTTCGATCTCTGAGCGGCGCTTTTGCTGCTTTTCATACATCGCTTGTTGCAGCGCCATTTTTTCTGCACGTAGTTTTTCGTAGGCGCTGTAATTGCCTTTGTAGCTTACGAGCTTTTTATTATCCAGGCTAACAATGTGACTGGTAACGGAGTCGAGGAATGTGCGGTCGTGTGAAATCAACAGTAACGTGCCTTCGTAACGCCGCAGCCATTGCTCCAGCCAAACTGTTGCCTCTAAGTCGAGGTGGTTTGTTGGCTCATCCAGCATAAGTAAATCGGAAGGGCACATGAGGGCAGAGGCGAGGTTTAGTCTGACTCGCCAACCTCCAGAGAAACTGCGGACTTTGTTCGGGAATTGAGCCGTCGAAAAACCAAGCCCAGAAAGAAGCTGCTCTGCTCTATAGCGAATATCATAGCCATTAATGTTGTCCATCTGCGCCAACAACGAGACAAGTTTATTGTCTTCGCGGTCTTTCTCAGCTTTAACAATTGCGGTCTCAATGCGGCGGAATTCCACATGTGAATCGAGTACAAACTCCAGAGCACTCCTGTCAATGCCGGGAGTTTCCTGAGCCATCATCGACCAGCGCAGCCCATTGGGAAGGTCTATGGCACCTTCCTCTAAAGGGATTTGGCCCGCGATCGCCTTGAAAAGGCTGGTTTTGCCGCTGCCGTTACGCCCAATAACACCCACGCGCTGGCCATTGTTCACCACAAGACTGGCATCTTCCAGCAATAGCTGCTGGCCACGCATTACCGCGATGTTAATTAGAGAAATCATGTTGTTCGAAGATAATTTACAACGAAATAAGGGCGCCGATCATACACCATAATTGATTTTGAGAGATCGAATTCGTACTATAACGCGCAACACTGCCACCAAATAGACAGTGCAGAGCTGGAATTATCAATGAAACAGATATTAATTATCGATGACGATGAAAAACTGGGGCAATTGCTAACCCAATACCTAGAGCGCTACGATATGAAAGTGTCAGTAGCCATGGCCCCTAGCAAAGGTTTCGAGATTCTTAAAAAACTGAAACCTGACCTGCTGATTCTAGATGTCATGCTGCCAGAAAAAGATGGCTTTGAGGTCTGTAGAGAGATACGGGCTAAATCTTCAATCTATGGCCATTTACCTATCCTAATGCTAACCGCCCATGCTGAGGTCACAGACCGAATTGTCGGTCTAGAACTTGGCGCTGACGATTATCTACCAAAACCCTTTGAACCAAGAGAACTCGTCGCAAGAATCCACAATATCCTGCGCCGCAGCAGTGACGACAACACGATTCGCGATATCAAGCCGATTAATGGCCTAGAAGTTGAAATTTCACGTCGTGAAGTAAAGTTAGACGGCAACGTTCTTGATTTAACTACGATGGAGTACGAACTGCTGATTTTGTTTATGCAGTTCCCTAATAAAACCTTCACTCGTGATGAATTAATGAACCGCTTACGCGGAATTGATGCTGAATTATTTTCCCGGGCCGTTGATACGTTGGTAAGCCGTCTTCGACATAAACTCGACGACACCTCTAAAACACCTCGATTCATTAAAACTGTGTGGGGGCGAGGCTATACCTTTGTTGGCGAGCAGCTATGACAACTCTGCTTCAGCAAGTGCGGAAATCACTTTTTTTCCGCTTATCGCTGATCTTTGGCATCACTGTCGTGCTCTTTTTCATTATCATTTCGGTATCACTGCGGGCGCTTGATCGAAATGCAAATACGATCGAAGCCATACCTGATTTTTTTACCCGCAATGTTGAGTCCATAATTGCTGATATCGGAACTCCGCCCAATCTCGCTAACGCCATGCGCTTAGCTGATGAGCTTGAGTGGAGCATTAATATACGTAATCCAATAATGCGCTGGAGTTCAGACCCGGATAATAGGCTTGATGTGGATTCTTCTATCTATGCCAGAGCCCTTACGACAAATGCCGAAGTGCGCACGATTAATAGTGAGGACATCATCAGGGTCCGCCGCGGTGACTACGATTTCTTTTTGTATCAGCGTTATATTAACGATGGTGGCATTAACTATTTTGCCATCTACTCAGGCTTAGCCTTAGCGGCTTTTGTACTGTTTCTAAATTATTTCATGGTCAACAAACTTCTTAGTCCCCTGCGCCTGCTGAGAAAAGGCGCAGAACGCATTAGAAAAGGAGATTTGAGCTACCGAGTTAAAAGTAATCGACAAGACGAGTTAGGCGAACTGACTGAAAGCATCAATCACATGGCAGACTCCCTTCAATCGATGCTCGAGGCGAAACGGCAACTATTAATGGCAATAAGCCATGAGCTTAGAACGCCCTTGACCAAAGCCAAACTTCGCTTAGAGTTTATGCCTGAGAGCAAAGAGAGAGAGCACCTACGAGAGGACATTGATGAGATTGATCTTCTCATTTCAGATCTAATTGAAGCTGAAAGACTCAATGGTGATCATTCGGTACTAGTCGTAGAAAACGTAAATTTTTCAGAATTCATCGGCAGTGTTGCACACCAATTTGACAACTATGATGGTGGTATAGAGTTTGATTCCCCCGACCAAGATCAGGAATTTTTCATAGACAAACTTCGTATCCGACTGTTGATCACCAACCTTTTAAACAACAGCATCCGCCACGGTGAAGGCAACCCTATTTTAGTTAAGATAGATTATTTTGAAGAACAGGCCAGCATAGAAGTGATAGATCAAGGTGAGGGTATTTCGGCAGAGCACCTGTCTCAGATTAGCGAACCATTTTACCGAGCCGATAGTTCCAGACAGAGAAATACCGGTGGCTTTGGACTTGGGCTGTATTTGTGCAGGCTGATAGCCGAAGCCCACGGTGGCAAGCTCAACATTCAAAGTGAGGTTGGCACGGGCACTCACATTTCTGTTCTCATACCCCGCCAGCCACCGAGCGATGACTAGAAGCCAAGCTTTTGCGCCTCAAACCAGCTTTCGCCGCCTGGATCTAAGATAGCCGACCCCCAATAAGATCAGGGTCAGTAACACCGGAATCATAAACGTGTTTATTGCCAACAGTCGTGCCCCGAGCTGTTCTATATCTTCTGTCAGCTGATATTGCACATCACGAAGACGTCTTCTGGTATCTAATAATTCCTCATTAAACCGATCAATTTCCTCCTCAATCTCCGGCGTAATCTGTCCAATGATTTGGCCATCTTCAGTTTGATTCAAATTGGCCAGCTCCTTTTCTGTCTCTGCCAATCGATCCAGTAGCACGGCCTCTTCCTGTCTTAGGCGGTCATCTGCTTCACGTTGTAAATTGACAACTCGCGTAAAGGGTCTGGAATAACGACCGCGACTTCGAATACCCGCAAGATCCGCCCCCCCACTCAAATTGTCGAGTGCGTTGATTACCAAGTCACCGTTGTTTGCGAAAGGCTGAGGTATTCTCTGCCCCATAAATTGACCGACTTGCACCCACATACGATCGCTCAGCATATCTGTATCAGAAAAAATCAATACGTTGATAGGGCCTTCTGACGCCGCTAAATGTGGTGCACCTGAAGAGTCAGCGGCAACTTGCTCTTGTGAGTTCGTGTCATCAATATTCTCTGACTCTTGCACGGGGTCTGTTTCTGCCGGACGGCCTTCTGGAAAGGCACTATTTACCTCGCCACTAACCCGAGCCGCAATTACATAGCTTTGGTTTGCTGAAATAAATTCGTCAAAAAGAATAGAAGGATCGGTGACATCTTCAAGCAAGGCGGTGTCCATCAGCATTGCGTCTGTTGATGACACTATTATGGGCTCAAAGAGGGTGGTGGCACTATCGGCCTGCGAGATAGAGCCGACAGATGACATGTTAATTGTTTCGAGGCCATTCGTGACGATGTCATCTTGGCTCAGATAATTACGCTGAACACCTAACATCCCTAGATGCGGAATAGGCCGTTGGTTCTGTCCCAGAGACACTCTCAGCGCCAGCTCGTTGTCAGTTAATACCTTGCTTGCATCAAAACTCACACCCCATGAGTTCAACAACCCAGGCAATTCCGAGCTCATTCCTGCCGGAATCAAATTGCCCTGAGGCGCACGAGTCACCAATGAGTCGGCATTTGGGTCGAGGAATACTAGCGCCTCACCTCCAGCCATCACATACTGATCGATCGCATACAGCATTTTTTCGGACAATCCTTGCGGATGAATCATGACTAGAATATCAATATCAGAATCGATCTCGGCGCTGGTGGTGTCCACTCGCTTAACTTCATAGAGCTGGCGCATTACATCCATAACCATCCAAGGTTGGGTTGCCTGGCCCACCACCGGATTAAACCCACCGTCTATTTCCAGTCCCGTTAAAAGACCAACAACTTGTCGATCCGGATTGCCAACCTTGACAATGAGCTTCATAAACTCATATTCCAAAAACTGTTCTAGGTCAGGGCGAATCAATGGCATTATTTCGGAGACTCTAACCCCAAGCGGCACTTCATCAGGGTCTACATCTTGTACTACAACTAAGCCGAAGTAGATTGCTTGCGCGCCTTGAGATACTGGCACCGCACGCACGCCATATTGGGTAGCTAAATCTTCCTCTTCGGAAAAAGGCTCTGGATCGATAACACTCAACCGTAGATTCCCACTACTTGCAATTACGATTTCGTTGAGTAACTCCTTGACCCGGTTCCCGTAGCTTCTAATCTGCGGAGCGTCTTCGGTAGCACTATCTGAATAGAAGAAAATCAACTCCAGCGGCTCTTCTAAGTTAGCTACTATGCTTTTTGTACCATCGGACAATGAGTAGAGACGGTCTTCGGTTAAATCAATACGAAAACCAGGCAAGCTACTAAGAAGCGCAACCAAAAGAACCAACACAACAGCGACAGATAGCAGGCCGAAAGTGGAAAAAAGGGACTTATTATTCATTTTCTACTCTCTTAGTTGGCTTTCTTAATTTCAATGACAATGGCACTAGCAGTCAGCCAAGCCCCTATAAAAACGGTAAAAAATAGCATGTCCCTAATATCCAAAACCCCTTTCGAAATAGAATCAAAATGTGTCAAAAACCCCATAGCAGAGAATGCGTCGACCAAAAATTGGGGTAACCAATCAGGAAATGCGTTAAGAAGAATTGGCGATCCCATGATGACGAAGATAAAGCAAATACTCACCGTAAGGATAAACGCAATAACTGAATTTTTTGTACATGCGGACATACAAGAACCGATCGAAAGAAAGCCGCCTGCCATCAGCCAGCTACCGATATAAGCGGCAAATATGACGCCATTATCTGGACTCCCTAAATAGTTAACCGTTATCCAAACGGGAAAGGTTAGTGCTAAAGCGATTCCCGTTAAAACCCAAGCGGCTAAGAACTTCCCAATAACTGCATCAGATAGTTTTATAGGCAGCGTCATGAGTAACTCTATAGTTCCTGTCTTTCTCTCATCAGCCCAGAGCGACATCGCGATTGCAGGAACCATAAATAAATATAACCATGGATGAAAACCAAAGAAAGGAAGCAGATCTGCCTGGCCTCTTAAAAAGAAACCGCCAAGCTCGAAGGTAAAAATGCCGTTAGCTATTAAAAAAATCACGATAAATATGTACGCCAACGGCGTCGCAAAATAGCCCATTAACTCACGTTTGAAAATAATACCAATGCTACCCATTGTTATTCTCCACTTGCCCGGCTTGTGTAACTGTTCTGAATAGATCTTCTAACTGCCCTCGATTGACATGAAATTCATCGACTGGCCAAGAATTCTTTTGGGCGATTTCTGAAACTTTAGAAAATATTGATTCAGCATTCTCAGCAAAAATGGTGAAGCGCAGCTCATCTTCGGCATCTTTCTCAATCTCGCCCACACCCGGAACTCCGGTTAGGTCTGCGCCAAGATCATAATGCTCAGTAAACCGAACGCTAACGGCCTGGTGATATCTAGATCTTGCCTCCAATTCGCCGGGAGTACCATCAGCAACAATTTTACCCTGCGCGATGATAACTGCTCGGGTGCACACCGCCGAGACCTCTTCTAAAATATGGGTAGAAATCACGACGATTTTATCTCTCGCCAAATTCTTTATTAGTTCTCGAACATGGTGCTTTTGATTAGGATCCAAGCCATCGGTAGGTTCGTCCAATATGAGAACCTTTGGATCGTGCATAATAGCCTGAGCGATGCCGACCCTGCGCTTAAAGCCCTTAGAGAGGGTGTCTATAGTTTGATGGGCGACACTGTTAAGTGCTACTTCATCCAGGGCCTTTTGCACTTTTGTAATGGCCTCTTCGCCCCTAAAGCCTCTTACATCTGCTATAAATTTAAGGAATTCAAGAGTCGTCATATCACCGTATGAAGGCGCGCCCTCAGGGAGATAGCCAATCAAAGACTTCGCTTGGATTGGGTTTTTGGTAATATCGAAACCATCGATAGTAACCTTACCTTCGCTGGGCGCTAAAAAGCCGGTAATCACTTTCATTGTTGTTGACTTGCCAGCTCCATTGGGACCGAGGAAGCCTAAAACTTCGCCTTCTTTAACGGTGAAGCTCAAATTATCAATTGCGGTGAACTGGTCGAACCGTTTGCTGAGATTGTGAATTTCAATCATCTGTCTTTTGCCCTGTAAGCGTTTTGAATGAGCTTTGTGTTTTTCGACCTGACGAAATACCTGAACGCACTTACCACTCCTGCTAACTGCACCTACCTGCCGCTTCAATGATAATTGGTAACGCACATAGCCTTGTCGATAGCGGCTATCTATTTCGAAACGGCAAATATATGTCTGTTTCCCCTGATTTTCAAGATCAGACACGATAAGTAACATTCCCCGTTAAATCATATAGCTAGCACAGATAGAGTTGAATTCAACCCCGTCAGATTGAGCTGTGTTTATAGGAATGCCAAGGGTATAATTGCCGACTTTCGATTAGCCTGCCAGAGTAAACCAATGAAGCCACTTATTCATGTTCTTTTAGCCACATTGATAGCCTGTGGCGTAGCAGCCTGCGGTCAAAAAGGTGGGCTAACCCGCCCCGATCAAACTGGTTCGACCCTACAAATTTCGCAAACCTAGATCGGTAAGCTTGGCTTCGAAAATTTAGATTCAATCTTAAATTCAACATCTCAACGGCCGGACAAGTATGGACTATTTCAACTTCATAGGTAATCAGCTATTTGCTGAAGACATCCCTGTGGCGCAAATCGCACAAGAGTACGGAACACCTTGCTTTGTTTATTCCAAGGCGACGCTGGAACGGCACTACCATGTTTATGAGCAAGCAATGCGCGGCTTGCCAAGCCTAATTTGCTTTGCAGTCAAAGCAAACTCAAACCTTGCCGTTCTTAGTGTCCTCGCAAAATTGGGTGCTGGCTTTGATATTGTCTCTGGCGGGGAATTGCAACGGGTGCTTAAGGCCGGTGGCTGCCCTTCAAAAATAATTTTTTCAGGCTTAGGCAAGACCGCACAAGAAATTGAACAGGGACTCGATGCGGGCATTCACTGCTTCAACGTAGAATCCGCGGCGGAGCTCGTTCGAATAAACGCAATAGCAGTGGCCAGAGGGCAGAGGGCTTCTATCTCTCTGCGAGTAAATCCAGACGTCGACGCCGGCACCCATCCCTATATCTCGACAGGATTGAAAGAGAACAAATTCGGTATCGCCAGCGCCGAGGCCTTATCTGTTTATCAAAGTGCTGCCACAATGCCGGGCATTAAGATTGTTGGTATTGATTGCCATATAGGCTCACAGCTTACTACTGTTGAACCCTTTCTTGATGCCATTGACAAATTGTTAGAGCTGGTTGATGAACTCGCGAAAATGGATATTACCCTTGAACATTTTGATATGGGTGGTGGCTTAGGCGTCACTTATTCAGATGAAGAGCCGCCCCAACCAGATGAGCTGATTAATGCAGTACGAGGGAGATTTGAATCTAGGGGTCTTACATTAATGGTTGAACCTGGACGTTCTATCGCAGCTAATGCAGGAATTTTTCTCACCACAGTAGAATATATAAAAACAACGGAGCACAAGAATTTCGCTATTGTTGATGGCGCAATGAATGATCTAATCCGCCCAGCACTCTACAGTGCGTGGCAGGAAATTGTCGCTACCCAGACTAAACAAGGCGATGCCCAGCAGTATGATATTGTCGGCCCGGTCTGCGAATCCGCCGATTTCCTAGGCAAAGATCGACAGCTTATTGTTGACCAGGGCGATCTTCTCGCCGTCCGCTCGTCAGGGGCTTATGGATTTGTAATGAGCTCAAACTACAATACCCGCCCAAGGGCGGCAGAAGTTATGGTAGACGGAAAAACTAGCCACCTTATCCGAGAACGAGAGACTGTCGCTGAACTGTTTCAAAATGAACACTGCCTACCTGAAAATAGCTAGCAATCAGAAATTACACCACTGACTATTGAAATTGAAAACAATGACTGAGCTAACCAACTATAAAGACCCGCTAAGTTTCACCAAGATGCATGGCTTGGGAAACGATTTTATGATGGTGAACGCGGTGACCAGGCAAATAGAATTGTCTAAGGAGCAAATCGCAAGCTTAGCTCATCGTCAATTTGGTATTGGCTTCGATCAGCTCGTTATTGTTGAACCTCCTACTAGTCCCGATCTGGATTTCTGCTATCGCATATTTAATCTCGATGGCAGTGAAGTTGAGCACTGTGGTAATGGCGCCCGCTGCTTCGCCGCATACGTCTACCAACAAGGCTTATCGACTAAAAACCCTTTAACAGTGGGCACAGTAAATCGAGTGCTTTCTTTAAAAACAGAAGACAATGGCGACGTCACCGTTAATATGGGTACCCCAGAAACCGCGCCACAAAAATTGCCTTTGCATGCATCCGCCAGCGCAATAACCTACTCGAGAACAATCCAATTAGGCAGCGGGCCAATGGAAATCGAGTTCAGTGCAGTCTCAATGGGTAATCCTCATGCGGTCATTAAAGTTGCAAACGTCGACAATACTGCCGTCAAAGAAATTGGGAAAGCACTTGGCTCGCACCCTGATTTTCCCGAAGGGGTTAACGTGGGTTTCATGGAAATTTCAAGCCGCAGCGCCATTAAACTTCGAGTTTTTGAAAGAGGCACAGGCGAGACTTTAGCCTGTGGCACCGGAGCCTGCGCCGCCGTTGTCGCTGGTTGCCTGCGAGGACTTTTAGATGATACCGTCAAAGTAAATTTATTAGGCGGTCAGCTCAACATTCATTGGCTTAAGCCAGACGCACCAGTCATGATGACTGGGCCGATTAGCACGGTATATGAAGGGACAATTCAGATATGAGCAGCGATGTAACCGCGATTGATCAAATAAAAGAAACTGATGCCTCAGAAGCTCAGGTTGTCGCTTATTTGAGAGCCCACCCGGAGTTCTTT
>JBLHVT010000079.1:0-13616 GCA_047628735.1 Glaciecola sp. | reverse complement strand
TCAACATTAATTTCCTCAACATTAATTTCCTCAACTACAGGGAAGGCAGTCAAATCAATATGGCAGCCATGTGCGACCAGTTCACAGGCTTCGTCGAACAACCGTTTCAATCGATTCACATGGGTTGGGTGGTAAATGCGCGCAGGCACTTCTGCCTGCGCAATAGCTTCTCGAACAAGCTGCAAACCCCTACGGCCATCTCCTAGATGCAAGTGCAATAAGCCTGCCTTACCCGTCATCAGGCCGCCAACGTGAGCTTCGCTGGCAACTCGGACTAGCTCATCAAGCGTCATATGGCTGGAGCGATGATCGCTAATCGCAAGCTCACCTATCCCGATAACGCATTCAATGTGTACGAGGTCGTTTAGTGCCGAATCTGTTAACAGGTTTAATGGATAGTGATATCCGCCGGTATAGCACCACGCATTCAAACCCTCTTCTCGCAGGGCCATCGTCGCGGCAATAAGTGCTGAAGTCGAACGGGTAACATCATCTGTGCCAGTCAAACCAATAACCGATGTGACTCCCGCACCAGTAAATTCACTTAACGGAACGGGCGGTACTTTACTGCTATAACCGGTTTCCCCACCTCCACCAGTAATATGCGCATGGCCATCGACTAAGCCCGGCAGCAGCATTCTACCCTCAACGTCAGTTACCCGAACCTCAAGCCCACTGCCTAACTGCGGTTTTGACTGGCCAATATAAACAATCTTTCCGGCACAGGTTAATACACAACCAGTGCCAAGCGCGGCGGGAGAGTATATGCGAGCGTTCGTGATGAGTTCAAACATGGCCATTAACGTCTTCTACAATCTAGCTTAAAAAAGGATGCGTATTGTATCGCTGATTTGTCGTAAAAGAGATGACTATATTTTGAGGTTTTTCGGGAACAAAAGCACCTAAAAACCGCCGCAGCCACCATAAAAGCGACGTTTCAGCGCTTGTTCAAGGTTTTTTCTGAGACACAAATGCCTGTTAGGCTGACACTAGATGATGGGCTTTGTGACCGCCGCAATTGGAGTGCAGGAAAACAAACGCGTTGATTTGAATACCTGCCAGCGCCGCCGTCAGCTAGGGCTAGCGCGAACAAACAGCCAAGCGGCTGTCTATATTATTTCGCCACCGGGCTAGGCAAAGTGATTAAAAGAAGTGAATAAACTCCTGCAGCTGCATAGCTTGCCTTCTATTCGGGGTTAGTTCCTTATCAGTACTGCTTGCGAACAATATTGAAGAAGTCGACGAATTTCTGCATGTTGTCCTCATCCTGCGAGATGAGAAGCGAATGATCGCCGCCTGGTATTTCTACATAGACATGCTGCATTCCTATCTCGGCCATCCTAGCCACCCAAGCCCGCGTTCGCTCTACAGGCACGGCCGTATCTTCATCTCCCTGAAGCACTAAGATGGGTAGATGTTTGATGCTCTCCAGAATTTCATTCATCGGGGCCTCGGCCTCTGGTGCAGGTGCGGCTACCCCCAAGCCTGCAAAAAGCTCCGGATATTTGGCCGCAATGTGATAAGTACCGGCACCACCCATAGAGTGCCCCCAAAGATAGATGCGATTGGAGTCGACATTAAATTCGTCGCGCATCAGCTGCAGTACATTCATAACATCCTGCTCGCTTCTCTGACCATCTTGCATATTATCTACAGCTCTTGAACCATACCAACCACGGCGTACATAACCCAAAGGGGTAACAACGATATAGCCATTCGCCTGCGCCTGGTCTAAAAACCCGTGATATCCCATAAGCCAGTCATGGCTGCGCCCCAGACCATGAAGTGAAACAATTAGCGGGGACGGTTGGCTCTGATCAAAGTTCGAGGGTACAAAAACAGCATAGGGGACAGACTCCCCGGTGCCCGGAAACACGTAGCTTCGATGCTGAACTCGTGGATCATCAATATGTTGCTCATCATCGCTCTCCTGTCGGTCGGCAAACGAAAGGGAACTAAGGCATGACGTGAGGGCTACTAGAGCCAGATGTAAGATCGATTTCATTATTGTTATTCCTACCCGCGAGGGAGTCGATATGAAAAGTCAGTGCATCAGAGAATAAACCAATACTGGCCTGCTTATCAAAAAAGTTCAGAGTAAAAATAGCGATAGCCGAATTTAATCGGTGTAGGGGTAATTACGAGACCTATGCTAACAAAAGTTGGCCCTGAAATTAGCTCACTATTAAGCCGCATCTGTACTGGCTCCGCAGCGATTACTAATACCACCTTCTCAGGATCTCGAACCCATACTTATAAGCGGTCTTGTCTTTTTTGTATTATTCAACTGAGATTAATCGTTCTGATTTACACTGCAAATTTGCACTACTGAACTCTGATACTGCTTAACAAGTTGCATTAGTTCCGGAATACAGGAGCCACAATTTGTTCCGCAGCGGAGAATACCCCCCAACTCTTCGTGATCGACGCATCCAGCAAGAACCGCGTCTATGATCTGGTTCTCCCCAACCTCATAGCAGCTGCAAATGAGTTTCCCAACGTCTTTTTGATTTAACGCCTTTCCCGCCAATAGCTGCCAGCTGTTACTGTGTTGCTTGCTCTTTAAAATATCATTGAGCCAATTAGGAGCAGGAAGGGATCGATGTGACTTGGCGCTATAAGCAATTGCGGCCAGCTTGCCTTTTTCAAAACAAGCAATCCGATGATCATGCTGATCCTCATCAATGAACTCGATCAGATCGCTCTCAGGAAATTCGCTTTGTATCCAAAATTTTAGATTGAAAACTTCAGAAGGCTTCATCGCCATCAAATATCGAAACCCTTTTTTTAAGGGAAGCTTGTGCCAGTAATCGAAACTCTTTACATCTATCTCTCGAATAGAACAAAAACTAATCCAGCAAAGCATTGTTACAGCTTTTAACGCAACAGCTTCCAGCTTAGTCTCAGGTTGGCCCGATATTGAATCCACACGAGCACTGATTATTTTTCCTACGCCAGCGTTACTGGTAAATTGATCGCTCCAATGTATCGGCACAAAAACTTCCCCTGGCCTGATCCCACTGTCGTATCGAACGGGTACAACTATGCTTCCATTTAGACTGCTTATTTCAACCAGGTCCCCATCTTCAACTGCTAATTCTCTGGAACTTTGAGGATTGAGCTGAGCAAAGGGAGCATCAAAGTGGGCTAACAACTTTGCAGAAAGACCGGTGCGGGTCATTGTATGCCACTGATCCCGTACCCGCCCTGTATTGAGAATAAAAGGGAATTTTAGACTCCTGCTTACCTTTGGCAATTTTGCTTCGATAGGAATTAACTTGGCTTTTGCGTTGACCGTAAAGAATTTAAGATCGGTAAATAAACGCGCAGTTCCTTTGGGATTAGAGTCTGTTATCGGCCATTGCATTGGCAAAAAGGAGTTGTAATCTGCGAGACTTAGAGTTTGTAATTTGCCAATATTAAAAGCTCTTTCTCCATTGTTTTCGAAATCAGATAAGGCCGCATGCTCGACAAATATATCCCGCGGACTAGTGTAATCAAAAGCCTCTGCGAACCCCATTAACTTGGCAACGTCACATATAATTTGCCAGTCGTGGCGAGCGTTTCCTGCTGGAGGAAAAAGTGCCCGTTGCCTTGAAATAGTTCGCTCCGAATTAGTAACTGTTCCGTCCTTCTCGCTCCAACCTGTGGCAGGAAGCAGTACATCGGCGTAACTATTAGTGTCGGTGTCGCGCACGCAATCAGAAACCACTACCAGATCACAAGCGTCCAGAGCTTCTCTAACTCGGGCAGACTGTGGCAGACTAACCACAGGGTTGGTAGCCATTATCCACACCGCTTTAATCTTACCTTCGGCGATTGCGTCAAAAAGATCGACCGCTTTAAAACCGGGCTCAGACGCCATATTCGGCGCTTGCCAGAATCGCCCAACTCTCTGTACTGTCTCCGGCGAGTAATCCATGTGGGCGGCTAATTGATTTGCCAAGCCTCCTACTTCTCTTCCCCCCATTGCATTAGGCTGCCCGGTAATCGAGAAAGGACCCATTCCAGGTTTTCCGATTCGACCCGTCAGAAGATGACAATTAATAATGGCATTGCACTTGTCAGTTCCCGTTGCCGACTGATTGATGCCTTGCGAGTAAAAGCTCACTACCTTTGTAGTCTTTGCAAACTGCGAGTAAAACTCAGTTAACAGCTGGCGACTCAGTCCCGTGCTATTTTCTACTGAAACCAGACCGCATTTTTTAGAGGCCGCTATTGCTTCTTCATAACCGTCACAGTACTGCTCAATGAACGGCTTATTCAGTGAATTTTCTTTCTCTAGGAAATTTATTAAACCGTTAAAAAGGAAAGCATCACTGCGCCAGAAGTTTTCGCAAGTGCGAAGCCCGAACTGATCGAAGTCTATTTGGGTTACCTCGCCCTACTTCAAAACCATCTTATTTTTAGACCGGGCGTATAAAACAATCAGCGAGGTGGGTCCACCTTTGTCGACACCGAGCCATTTACGCGAAACCAGCCTGCGACGCAGTAGCGGTCGCGGTTAGCGGGCAAAACCTCATGCGCAAACTCTTCGCTGAGAAAAACAACAAGAGTGCCTAATAACGGTGTCACTTTGATACCATCTAAATCTTGATCATTCTCATAAAGCACAAGCTCTCCTCCATCTGCCGCTGTCCATCCGGAGTTCAGGTATAGAACCAGTGATAGAACTCTGTTTGCTTCTCCTCTAAGGGCATCAAAATGTCGCTTGTAATAATCGTCAACCCCATAGTGGGCGACGTGGCTTTCGAAAGAAAATAGCCCAAGGAGCAATTTTTCATTAAGATATTTTTGCAACCAACTCGCCCACCTTAACCAGTCACTGCCCGCTTTAGAATCCCCTGTAATCCAACTAATTTCGTCTGTACGAATGAAATTATTTTTCACGAAATCATTGCCACGCCCCACACCTGCAGCTGAAAATTTGTCCTCATCCATTGACAAAACATGGGCACGCAGCGGCTCACTTAGTGACATGGGAAGCGCAGCTGGGTTAATGCTGAATCCCTTATCTCTTAGGTCAATGGCTATACGCGCAAATAACGCCGAATCAAGGTCCTGCGCAGAGGCAGGGCAGGTATTTTTCTGAACCAGTGTTTGCATCGCGCTCTCACTTTTTAGGGATATTGCCTACCATTCATTATAGAAATGTTTCAAAGCCATTAACTATCGAGTGTATTTGCGCGTGGTTTAGAACGCGCTTAACTTTTTTAAATCGCTATTTTCTGTTTACTCTAGCGGTGTAAAATATAGGTTCAGCGTCTGTGCTCGCCTGTCCTCATTAGTCAATCGCCGTTTTCTATAAATGTTGTCCGCATGAAGGTCTGAGCCACCGGGCATAAAGCATGACTTGCTCAGTCAGGCAGCTTATTGTTAATTCATCTCACAAATAGCGCTGTTGCAGCTCACTCCCGTTTCACTGTGAATGCCTATTGCTTCGCATAGCCAATAGCTTAGCCCGCGCGCTAAATATCTTGATATATTCCAAGCGGTAGCCCACTCTATCCCTTGGCTCTATCTTACCTTTGGCAAATTTCCTCTGCGCTAGACCAAAGACTCAATATACAGCTTGAAATAACTGTATTTTCTCGCCGCCCCCCATTATTGTTATAGTCCTATTTATTGGAAGCGTTGCAATGGATACCGAACTTGTCAGAACCTTTCTCGAGGTAAATAAAACCCGTCACTTTGGTCGAGCCGCCGAGAACCTATTTCTTACTCAAGCTGCTGTTAGCGCGAGGATAAAACAGCTAGAAGATTATCTGGGAGTTAGCCTTTTTATTCGAAGCCGCAATAACATACAGCTCACCTCTGAGGGCGAGAGACTTATTCCGCATGCAGAAACGATGCAAACGTCTTGGTCTCGGATTCGCCAAGAAATTTCACTTAAACAGAACCTAAACCACTACATGGCAATTGGATCAACTCCAGGGCTCTGGAATATGATTCTGCGAAGTACCCTGTCGGGCATTCATGAAGAAATGCCTAATATGGCTTTACGAGCGGAGGCCCACTCTGATACAGACTTGCTAAGGCAATTAGACGAACGCGTAATTGACTTGGCTATTCTTTACGAGCCCGCTAGAGCACCAAACTTGAAGGCGAAATCGTTAGGCGAAATGAAATTAGTTCTGGCTAACATCCAGCCAGGTATAGCACTTCAAGAAGCTCTAAATAAAAACTATGTGTTCGTTGACTGGGGAACGCATTTTGGTGTGTTCCATGCTAAGAATTTTCCCAATCTAGCGCCAGCCATATTAAACACAAATATGGCTACAATTGCAGAGTCCTTTATCCTGTCTGAAAAGGGCTCTGCCTATCTTCCTCTGAAACTACTAAAGACCCAAGGCAACAAACTTAAGCAGGTAGTTGGGGCCCCTGAGTTTTCAAAAGAAATCTATGCCGTGTACAGAGCAAGTGCCGAAAATATAAATAGCATTGAAGCGGTCGTTAAACAACTCGAACTATCTTTGGAGCTCTGATGGGGTGGGAGAGTCAGAATCATCGAAAAGATTATGGTAAATACCAAGCTCTTCTCGCATTAACTTCAGTTCGAGACGCTGCTCAATTTGGCGCCGAATATCCACCTTATGGCGAGCCATATCTTGTTTGCTAATAATTAGATCAATTTGCACTTCTTCAGCGGCGTCTTCGTCATCTGAATAGTCGTCGAACTCAGTATCTGTACCCATTATGAATTTCCTCACAGGTAGCGTGGTAAACAATAAATCAAATCAATGTATAAATTTGAGGAAAAAGACTTGGCAAAAATTACCAAATTACTTAATTCCTATGTGGTTATACGACGCCAATATCGAGTCTAGCCCACTTAATGTACAACAATTTTTTTCTACCGCCATAACAAATATTTTTTGTTAAAACGCTTAACTTAAATCATTGCCTTTCTTGATGGCGCAGCTTTTTCCCTTCCTGTTTGCGGAGCTTTTTACACGGCTTCCAAGATAATCAATTACCTTTGTCAGACCTAATCAGCTTATAACTTTTGCAGCAATGACAGCGTCATCAACATATGATCAATTACTTCTATCAGCAGCATCCTCGATTACGGTAACAAATACAATTAGATAAAAACGTAGTGCAATCTCACATTTTGTGTCCCCCTGACCGAGGCCGCAAATCAATCGTTTAGCAGAGCGTTCATGGCCGAGAAATATTTGCCTAAATACAAAAAAATCTTGCTGCAAGATTAAATCAGCTGTATAAAACGCGCGTTGATTTAGTAGGTCTCTGTAAGAGAATATCAGGATCATAAGTTTAGCTGTTTTTTTTGAACCGCTCTCTCAAGATTATGGAGATTACTGGCGATGCTTTACCCTAAGAAATTTGGGAACAACCCCCTCTTTCCTCAAGCTTGCGACTTTCGAGTCATTACTAAAGATCAATCCGTGGGCTATGGCGTGCTTGCTATGCGTAGCTTCTGCGCCGGTGAACTGGTGGCTGTAATAACAGGAAATGTCGTGCCCGATATCTTGCAACACACCCTACAAATAAGCCAAGGCAAACACCTGCTCGACCCTTATTTTACAGGTTATCTTTTACACTCGTGTTCACCCAATATTTCCGTCGATATGGAAAGTATGGCCGTAACTGCAACACAAAATATACTTACCAACACCTTCCTTTATATGGATTATGCGCAGACTGAAGAAACTCTTTACAGGCAATTCCATTGCTCATGCGGCAGTCAAGCCTGCCGCGGCTGGATCACTGGCAGTTTAGAAATGCCAACTGGTGCTTTTACAGTCAACACACAAGTTACGGAGTTAAATTAATCAGTGGATCGCTCTTCTACTTACTTCTCTTGGTGGCAAAGGCCGGATCTGTGCTACAAGAATGGTCAACTGAACTTTGCGGGAAATTCGGTCCAAGATCTAGTCACCGAATATGATACGCCAACATTTCTCTATTCTGGACAGAGAATAATTGACAACATTCAGCGCTTAAGAGCGGCTCTGGATGCCTCGGAATTACGAAACTGTTACACCATTTTGTATGCCATGAAGGCCAATCGGTTTCGGCCGTTGTTGCAGCTCCTACAAAAAGATGGCTTGGTAGGAATCGACGCCTGCTCTCCAAACGAAGTAGCGCATGCAGTGAAATGCGGGTTTCAACCAACACAGATATCTTTTACGGCCGGCAGTTTGTCTCAAAAAGATGTAGCACGACTGGCAAAATTCGACGGACTCTTTATGGATTGCGATTCTATTCACGCCATTAGAACATGGGGAGAGTTAAAGCCGGGAAGTGACATTGGCATCCGTATAAATCCAGGCAAAGGGGTCAACCGCGAAAACAATGACAGATTGCAATATGCAGGCGATGTGACAACCAAATTTGGCATTTACCAAGAGCAGTTTTTAGATGCGCTGGAGTGTGCCGCGCAATTTAATCTCAAGGTAACCAAGATTCATTTCCACACTGGATGTGGGTTTCTAACACCCCAACTTAAACAGTTAGACGAAGTCATTGGGGCTTGTTTATGGTTTGTCGACAACTGCCCTAGTGTAAAAAAAGTCAATATAGGCGGCGGCTTAGGTGTGCCTCACGTCGCTGAGGATAGCCCGCTAGAACTTAGCGAATGGGTTGCAGTTTTAGTCAAACACTTTGCCCATAGAAGCATCCATCTAGAAATGGAGCCCGGTGAATACATTGCCAAAGACGCTGGCATACTCTTGCTTGGTAAAACATTTCTAGAAACAAAGCGCCAGACGCTGTTTCTTGGCGTCGATGCTGGATTTAATATCGCGCCTGAACCGGCATATTACAAGCTGCCCTTTCAGCCTGTGTCTCTCATAGATCCCATGGCGCTGCCGGCAGATTCTCTCGAGACAATGACGGTAGTGGGCAACATAAATGAGGCACTTGACGTATGGTATGAAGATGCCCTGTTGCCCAACATGGAAGATCAGGATCATCTCGTGTTAATCAATAGCGGGGCTTATTCATCGTCTATGGCATCTAACCACTGCATGCGCGGTGAGTTTAAAGAAGTGCTGCTGGATTAGTCATCAGGCTGGAGACACCCATGATCGGGCGACTACTCGTTTATTGCGCATTAAGACCGGGCGAGACCAACGCGCACTTTTTGGCAGAGATCACTGGCTAATGGACAGCGGCGTCGCTCATAGGCTTTCATTTTCAGGCAGGCTATGGCGCCACTGAGGGCTATCCTGTCTTGGTTGCCTCACCTTCCGGACAGCCCGTTGCTGGGTTGGTTTTTGCAGCTGAGTTCACCATTGGTCACTGGTGGATGCTGGATGCTGGATGCTGGATGCTGGATGCTGGATGCTGGATGATTTTGAAACTGATGCCTATCAAAGAATAGTGGCCAAGGTAACAACGACATCCAAGGCTTTTAAGTGCCGGTGCCGGTGCCTGTGTCTGTGCCTGTGTCTATAGCTATGTCTACGCCCTCAATCAAGATGACCTAAAAACATTGAAACACAAAAAACTTAATGTTGCGTGATCCCCAAAATTTGAAAAAACCAAAGTGCTGGCCCTGTTCATTCTGGGCGATTTCGTTTAGCGATATGCTGATGACACTGAGCCCCCCTATGAGGAAATACTTCTCCTATGTTAAGTGATGGAGAACCGTAGCCAAAGAGTATTAGGTTACCAATACTTCAAAAACCCATTGCTTAGATCCTGTGCAGATACCGTTCAATTGGAGTCAGATAATTTTGTAAAAATCGGCACCTAAGATGCTTCGAATACTACCGTCATCGCCCGTAAATTTTTAATTTCTACTAACCATTGATAACCGTCACAGCGTCCCCATATCATATCGCACTCCGGAGGCTGGAAGTCCTATTTTCAAACCCACCCGCCTGGCCGGTTCTGAAAAATTTTCTATTTGAGACTATCGTTCTAAAGGAGGATCTTCTTGTGCCTAATAAAAAATCCCTATCTCTGCGCCCTCTTAGCGACCGTGTGGCCGTGCGGCGGCTAGAGCCTGAAACCATATCTGCCGGTGGCATCGTCATCCCCGACTCCGCGAGCGAAAAGCCCAATCAAGGCGAAGTGCTCGCGGTAGGTCCCGGACTACGCCTAGAAAACGGCAAAGTAGAACCTGTGGCCGTAACAGTAGGCGATATCGTTCTGTTCGGAAAGTATTCAAGCAATGAAATTAAAATCGACGGCGAGGAAGTTCTGATTCTCAAGGAATCGGACCTCCTAGCCATTATGACCGGTTCAACCACTGTGAGTAATTCACTGGAGAAAAAGGCATGACTGCCAAAGAACTTCGCTTTTCCAACGACGCCCGTGTACGTATGCTCAAAGGTGTTAACGTGCTAGCCAACGCGGTCAAAGTGACTCTTGGGCCCAAGGGCCGCAACGTAATTTTGGCAAGTAGCTGGGGCGCACCTAAAGTAACAAAAGATGGCGTCACCGTAGCCAAGTCAATCGACCTAGCTGACCGTTTCGAAAACATGGGCGCACAGATGGTGAAAGAAGTTGCGTCCAAAACTGCCAGCATCGCAGGTGACGGCACCACCACAGCCACCGTGCTCGCCCAGGCTATCCTTCGCGAAGGCAACAAAGCTATTTCCGCTGGATTTAACCCTATGGATTTGAAGCGGGGTATTGATGCAGCGGTCAAGGCCGCTACGATCGAATTACAGAAACTGTCAAAACCGTGCAACGACAACAAAGGTATCGGACAGGTCGCCACTGTGTCCGCTAACTGGAACACCGACATAGGTGACATCCTTGCCCGAGCGATGGAAAAAGTGGGTAAGGACGGCGTGATTACCGTTGAGGAAGGCAAATCTCTTGAGACTGAACTGGATCTTGTTGAAGGTATGCAATTTGACCGCGGTTACATGTCCCCCTACTTCGTCAATAACTCAGACAAGATGCTAGTAGAACTTGAAGACCCTTATGTTTTGCTCTACGACAAGAAGATCAGCAAGGTTAGCGACATACTGCCCGTCTTGGAAAGCGTCGCTAAAGCCGGTCGCAGCCTGTTGATTGTTGCCGAAGATATTGAAAGTGAGGCTCTTGCCACCTTGGTGGTAAATAACCTACGCGGCATCGTCAAGGTTTGCGGCGTTAAAGCCCCTGGCTTTGGTGACAGACGTAAAGACATGCTCGAAGACCTGGCTGTTCTAACCGGCGGCACCCTCATTAGCGAGGAGCTCGGCATGAGCCTAGACACTGCTGACATTCAAGATTTGGGCGGCGCCAAACGTATAGTAATCAGCAAGGACAGCACCACAATAGTCAACGGCGCTGGCAAGAAAAAAACAATCGACGCTCGCGTGCAACAGATACGCACCGGCATTGAAAAAACCAGCAGTGATTATGACCGTGAGAAAATGCAGGAACGTCTGGCTAAGCTAGCTGGCGGCGTTGCTGTCATTAAAGTCGGAGCCGCTACCGAAATCGAAATGAAAGAGAAGAAAGACTTGGTAGATGATGCTCTGCACGCGACTCGCGCTGCCGTAGAAGAGGGCATAGTGCCCGGCGGTGGCTTGGCGTTAATCCGAGCCGCTGACGCCATCAAGGATAAGGTAGAGACCCTCAACGCCGATCAGAAGATCGGGGTAAAAATTGCTTTGAGAGCGATGGAAGAACCCTTCCGGCAGATCGTCGCAAATGCGGGCGTCGACGCTAGCGTGGTGCTAAACAAAGTGCGCAGCAAGAAGGGCAATTATGGTTACAACGCCCAAACTGAAGAGTACGGCGACATGTTGGATGCGGGAATCATTGATCCTACCAAGGTGACGCGCTCGGCACTGCAAAATGCAGGATCGATTGCAGGCTTGATGCTCACCACCGAAGTGATGATCTCCGATAAGGTAAAAAAGAAGGGAGGCGGTATTGACGATGACGTGCCAGATATGCCGGATTATTAATCGTTAAAAATATTTGGTAGAGGCATACGCAGGGATCACAGCTGATCCCTGCGTATAGTTATTTCCAGAGCACCGGCATAGGATCACTTCGTAGAATTTTATTCTGCTATTAAGAAGGATTTGTCAATTTACTCTTCAAAAGATCCAATACCTCAAACAGTACGCGAGCAAGCACAGCACTTGTGGATATTTTTTGACTATATTTTTTGTAATAATTATTGTTTTATAACGCGAGAAGGAACAAGTGAAAAGATACTTCGAGAATTTAGCCAATGCACTGCTGGGACAGTCTTACTCTAATCTCAATTCAGCTGAACAGCGAGTAATTGACAGTATTGCTGGCAACACTTCTGTTACGCAAAATATTAATGAATCTTTTCATGAGAGCCTCACCATTGGCCAAAAAATGGCTGACAAAATCGCAGCTTTTGGTGGCTCATGGACTTTTATAATCGTGTTTTTTGCGTTCATCGTAGTTTGGATACTTATCAACACTGTACTGTGGGTCAGTAATTCAGCCTTTGATCCGTATCCTTTTATATTACTGAATTTAGGCTTATCCAGTTTGGCCGCATTTCAAGCGCCCATAATAATGATGTCGCAGAGCAGACAAGTAGCCAAGGATCGTTTAGAACAGAAAAATTCCTACGAGATCAATTTGAAGCTCGAACTCGAGTTGATGCGAGTACATAAAAAAGTCGACAAGCTGCTCGCCTTGTCAGCAAAGAACTCAGGAGTTCTTTCAGCGAAAAGCACGGTGACCAATTCAACAGTAAGTTTAGCGAAGAACTCAAACGCTATACTGACCCCAAATTTCATCAGAATATAGCTCAGATATGAACATGGGACTGATCTTTAGTATTGAACCTTTCAGCTGGGCCTCCATTGGCGCTTCCATACTATGCGGAGTAATAGTCGGCATTGAGAGGCAGCTGCGCGGCAAACCTGCTGGAATAAGAACTTCATCTCTTATTGTTCTGGGCACATACCTCTTTGTTGCCATAGCCTCATTGTCCGCAACACAGTCCACCGATCCATCACGAATAATCGGGCAAGTAGTCACAGGAATAGGATTTCTCGGTGCGGGGGTGATGCTAGCAAAGAAAGGTATGGTTATCGGCGTAACATCCGCAGCAGTAATTTGGGCACTCGCGGCACTTGGCGTTTGCATTGCCATTGTTGGAGAACTGGTAGCGATTAAATTAGCAATCGTTATCGTGTTACTTCTACACGGCGTCGATGTCGTGGAGATGAATTTCGAATCCCTTACCAAAGGTATTCACACAAAGTATGCGAATTGGCGCCAGCCGAAACCTTGAGTAAGTAGACAAGTAGAGGGGGAGTAAGAGGATGAGTAGCTCAGGAAAGCGACTTGCACAGGCTCAGTATTACCAACACAAACCCAAACGTGTAACCAAGGCTTTCAAGTAACATCAAATAGGAGTGGTCTGAACCAAAATTTGTACGGGTAATTCCCTGCGCTGAAACCGGAAATGACATCCCCAAACCAACTGCCTTACCCGACCACTATAGCGACGCGGTCGTCTTTTTTTCCTCACGGCGTATTACAGGCCAGGTTGCTATATTCAGCTACAAAGATGCACTCACTTGACGTCAGTGACTTTTCGCTTGGGGCCGGCGGCCTTGCGCGGGCTTCGCGATTGTAAACCCTAGCGGGAGCCTCCCTATATTCAGCAACCTCCTTGGCCTTGTCGTTCACGACGTACCCGGTTT
>JBLHVT010000078.1:0-14519 GCA_047628735.1 Glaciecola sp. | reverse complement strand
GCTCTGTTGAATCGAGATAGGGCTCTGTTGAATTGAGATAGAGCTCTGTTGAATGTAAAGCAAGGAATTCTGTTGATTAACACTTAACGCTTATGCGTTATGCCGCAACACAGTTTCTCGCAGTTTAGGCGTCCCTGAACGAGGTTTTTCAGGAACAGGGAAATAGGCGGCGCCGAGGGAAACACAAACACACTAAGTGCTCGGCAGCTTATCGATAGACCAGCCAAATGAGCAGCTTAGCGATGGTCAGCGCGGCAAAAAACCATCATCAAATTTTTATTACTTTCGGGCCAAATAGAAAGCTAAGAATGTTACCCATGAGATATTTGTACATTTTTTCTATCTCTTCGTTAGAAATAACCCCACCTTGTACCAGCATCTCAAGCCGCTGCGCCGACTCTTTCACGATATACCCCGAAGGTTTGAAACCATTCTTTTCATAAAATGCTTTGCGCTTTATCCTCTGTTGTTGGTTGTCTGCGTTCTCGTCGAGCTCTTCAATGTTTAGAACAATTCTTTTCCCGGAATGCAACTCTCTCATTAAGTCCATTACCTTGCTGCCGTAACCACGAGAACGACACAGTTCTGATATTGCAAAAAATTGCACAAATACAATGTCCATATACTCAACGTTGTAGATAAAGCCGATCCAGTTATCGTGCTCATAGATTATATTGAATCCTGCTTTCCCGTTTCTCATTCTATATCTAAGAATTTGTGGCGGCACGCGCTGAGCATCAGAAAAAGCTTTTTCGTATAGATCGAAAACGTTTGAATAATTGGCGTCTTTTCTGCTAAGCGTTCTGAAATTGATAGTCATTTTTGGCCCTCTAACCAGCGTAAATAGCAGTAGCTCGCAGCATTCCCATTTTAGCTTACTATTTAGCCTCGTTTTGATTCAGAGGCTTCACTACAAAAATCTGTAGATTAAGAGGAACTAAGAAACAGGGAACGCTAGCTATCTAACGTAACTCGACTGCGAAAGCATTTTTGGCGCTATTAAGTTACTCGTGTTCCGAGGGTACCTATTCCACACCTGTGCATCATTCGCGATCCGAATCATCTTGATTTTCTAGCTCGTCGAACTTAGCTCCCATAGTAGGGTTGCGACGTGTTAGCTTCTTGATCGTTACATCCTGTGCTTTGTCGTTTGCAAGACGAAGATTTCGGTCTGTACTAAGCAAAGCATCCTTTGTTTTTTGCAGATGGTCGATAGACTTATCAATCTCATCGATTGCTGTCTGAAATTTCTTTGAGGCGAGGTCATAGTTCTTCGAGAATGCGGTTTTAAATTTATCGAGATCACTTTCAAAACTTGTGATATCGACGTTCTGTGCCTTAACAAGTTCAAGCTCAGTCTTGTATTCTAGTGACTTCATCGACGCATTACGTAGCAGAGTAATGATTGGAAGGAAAAACTGCGGGCGCACGATGTACATCTTCGGATAGCGATGGAACACATCAACGATCCCTGAATTGTAAAGCTCACTGTCAGGTTCGAGAAGGGAAACCAGCACTGCATACTCGCACCCCTTCTCTGTGCGATCCTTGTCTAGCTCCTTAAGGAAATCTTCGTTCTTTTTCTTGGTTGCAGTGGTATCGGTTTCGTTCTTCATTTCAAACATAATCGAAACTATCTCAATACCAGCATCATTTGAGTCGCGAAAAATATAGTCGCCTTTGCTCCCACCGCGAGCATCATTGTCTTTTTCGAAGTAGGCTCTGGGAAATGCTGTTGCGCGAATGCGATTGAACTCTGTATCGCAGTGCTGCTCTAGGGTTTCGCCAACCATCTTCGTCGACAGCCGAGCCTTCATATCCCGAAGGCGTTCAATTGCATCGTCGCGGTCCTTGATCTGCGTCTGGTACTTGTCCTTTAGCGACGTCTCGGCAAGCTGCTTTTCAAGCTCGGCATGCTTGAGACCATTCTTCAATTCATCGCGCTCCTTCTCAAGCGCACTTACTGCACTGGTGATCGCGGCCTTTTGCTCCATTTGAGTGGCGTCGAGTTTGGCTTGTAAGTTCTGGATTTCTTTATCTTTCGTTGAGGCAGTCTGTTGTAGCTCGTTGGCAAGCTTTGCATCAGCAAGCTCCGCTGCTGCTTGCTTATCGCGCTTGGTCTGCTCAAGCTCGCCGGCTAACGTATCCCTTTCTTTTTCAACTTTACCCAACGCCTCAGTCACAGCTAATTTCTTCGTCACTTCCCCTGCATCCAATTTGGCATTTAGCGCTTGAATCTCAGCATCTTTAGCGCTGGCGGACCTTTGCATTTCGCTACCAACTTCACTCTTTGCGAGTTCTACCGCAATTAGCTTGTCCCTCTCGGCTAGCTCAAGCCGGTCGTGCAACTGTTGCTCGAACTCGTTGTCACGAACCTGCTTGATAATATCTGCATACCCGGCTTCGTCAATTTTAAACGCCTTATCGCAATGCGGGCAGATGATTTCATGCATGTCTTATTCTCTCTTATAACGAAAATTTGTATCTAATTTTGGGATTCAAGCTTGTCGCCACATAATTTGTATGAACATTTCTATAGAAGCTAGATTAAGTTAAGCGTCCGACAGATGGTAATTTTATCTGACCACTATAATAGGGTGATAGGGTGATAGGGTGATGGGTCAAATACCGTGTTGACTTCGGTGATCTTATTAACTTACCCGTGTCCCCAAGACCTACAGCTCAATTACAACAACAGCCATTGCTGCCAAGTGATACTTCTTCCAGGATATGCAGGCTTTTCAAAAGCCCAATCCTCAGAGACCCAGTCTTTGACGGTGTTAAATAAGATTGAATCAAGTCCGTCGCTGACAACATCGGCTCGAACCCACATTGTAATATCTGCATCAAATTCTCCTTTGACTGTCGGATTAATGTAGATACAGCCGATCACACGCTTTTCATCTAGAGTTACCACGGTATACGCAAATGTTGATCTCATTTGAAATTCTTTTTGGTGCCAGCCCAAATCAATCAGATCTTGTTCAAAGGTTAATTCTGCCGATGGCCATGACTCATTTGGACCAAAAACACCTTGCAAATGATCTAAGCTGGACATTACCGCATCATAAT
This sequence comes from Glaciecola sp., assembly GCA_047628735.1. Taxonomy (GTDB): domain Bacteria; phylum Pseudomonadota; class Gammaproteobacteria; order Pseudomonadales; family Pseudohongiellaceae; genus UBA9145. Next base: position 11,447 of record JBLHVT010000078.1, on the reverse strand, counting down.
CTTTGACGACGTCGTTTACTGTAAGAGTCCTTATTCTAAAATGTTCATTCTCAAATACAGTCGGCACAACGAAATCCGCTGGCACAAATGGACGCGACTGTGCCTGTGAATTGCCTGACACACCAGCTAGTAACATTATCAACACCCCAATATTCAAGATTTTCATTTAAACTTTCTTCTCTAGTAAATGTTTACAAAGACTGCCATTTGGACACAAGTAACGCACTTTGCAAGTGCCGCAATAAGTGCTGCAATACGCGCCCCCATCGATTCATTATAACTACCAAATCGACTTTACCCAATATTCCCGCCATTTCAATAGGGGCGGCTGCCAATTCAGTGAGAATTTCATAGAAGCGCCTAATCCTTATAACTTTTCCATCCAAAAACTTATTACGACAAAGACTGTTTTTCCAGTGAATCGTTAATGCAACGTTGCACTCTAGAAAATAAACATAGAAATCAATAGGCTACAACTTCTCGTTCTCAACAAAACTAAATAAGCGTACTTTGCCTAGGCTTTTGAAACTGTATTTATATTTAGCTCTTACCTGCTTAACCATCAAGAAGACATAGCTGCCCTAACTTAAAATCAGGCGCTGTGATTCTTAGTTTAGCTCAATAATCATATGCTGAGAAAAACATTAGATCCGGATAAATTGCACTTTGTACTTCCGTGCGCTGAGACTAGGCGTCCACGGACCGGGGGATTTGGCAAGAGCGGTAGCCGAAGCCACGGTAGAATTCGGCTTAAATTAAGGATATGTCAATCACACGCCGCTTCATATTTTTCCAACTGATGCTCCTTAATCCGCTATAACGTCATTTTTGCTAAAGTTACTAAACTCATTTAGTCTACTTAAAACAACACAGCATTAGCGTCACAGGCATTGCGTTAATGAATCGCCAAACCGTTTCTCTAGTAATTATTGATAGGATTCTAAGTGAACAAAATTACCCTAGATATATTCACCGACTACGTTTGACCCTGGTGTTATCTCAGTACCGTGAGTATTGATAAGCTTAAAGAAAATTACCCAGTCCAAACACGGTGGATTCATTTTCCATTGCATCCAGAAACCCCTGTTGAGGGGCAGTCTCTGGCAGAGCTTTTTGCTGGCCGAGATATATCTGAGGTCAAAAAGCGCCTTCAAGATTTAATGGCCGAGGCTGGCCTACCCTATGGCAATCGCACCCATACCTTCAATAGCAGGCTCGCTCAAGAACTGGGCAAATGGGCAGACACCCAAGAAGGCGCAGATAAGATACATGACCTGCTCTATCGCGCCTACTTTGTGGACAACGTGAACATTGGCGATGTTGATGAGTTGGTTAAGATAGCCGCTGCCGCTGGCCTTGATGAGGATGCCGCGCGTCAGGTAATCGTTGAGCGTCAATTCGAGGCGCAGGTGGATGAGGACTGGAAGCGGTCACGATCAATTGGGGTGACCGGCGTGCCGACGTTTTATGCAAACGAAATGGTTGTTGTGGGTTGTCAGCCTTATGATGTTTTGGAAAAGTTTGTTAAGCATCTTTTGTCTGAACAACAAGCAGCTGAGAAAAACACAACCGAGCAACTCTAGGGAAATATCTAACCATGGAAAACCGCACTGCATTAATTACCTGTGCCAACCGCTATATGGGCGGCGTGATTAAGGATAAGTTTGAATCTCTTGGTATTAAGGTTATTACCGGCGATTACCCCATGGAGTCTCAAGAATCGGTTGAGGAATTAATTGCCTCTGCCGGTGCTGTCGATATTTTAGTTGCCAACCTAGCCGAGCCCCCCATGACTGGCCCAGTGCAAAATATTCGAAACGATGATTGGCAAAAACTCTTTGATTCGCTGGTGAATCCGCTTATGTATTTAGTAAGAGCTATAGCGCCGCAGATGGTTGAGCGAGGCTCTGGCAAGATTATTGGTGTGACCAGCGCAGCGCCAATAAAGGGGATTGCCAACAATGCGGCTTATTGCGCAGCGCGGGGCGCGCAAAATGCGTTTCTAAAGGCTGTAGGGCTAGAGCTTGCTCGGAGCAACGTCCATGTAAATGCAATTGCCCAAAACTATATCAACAACGACACGTACTATCCTGATGATATTTTGGACAACGCAAAATTTCTTGATCATGTGAAAAGAAATGTGCCGACGAATAAAATTGGTGACGCACAAGAGACCGCAGAGCTTGCGGCTTATTTAGTCAGCGAGAAATGCAATCACATGATTGGACAAATTATTCCGCTGTCGGGCGGCTGGGTGACATGACACTAATTGCCCGGCTATTACCTGTGAGCTTACCAACCATTAATGGGCGAGTAATAACCAGTCTCGCATGAGGGTTCGCGCCATAAGATTAACACCCCAGTTGTTGATATCGAACGCATCGAAGTGGGTAAAAGACATTTGCTCCTTGATCGCTTCTTTTGAATCCATTTCCACACGAAAGTGATCGGTGTTCTTATCATTTAGGGAGATCGTCAAAGTCTTTGGACGCACGCTCCCCGCCAGCGATATTGCGCATAGCCAGCGCTAATCTTGGACTACTCTTTCAAAGCAATTCAAAAGTCATTTGAATGCTGCCTCTGCTAAAGACATCCACCTCATTACTAGCGTCCATTATCCATCTCTCAACCCTAGTGCTTATTTTATATCCCTGTTGTTCAATCTTTTCTGTAGTAGACACCCCTCGGAGCGGACCATTTTAAGTATAGACAGCAATTTTTAGGGACGGAGCGTTTTTAAAGAATAGGCGGTCGAGGAGATTGAAAGCTGGGAGACAGGAAGGGAAGGTCAGGGGCATGGCGAAAGGTTGAGGGTTGAAGCTTAAAGAGAGAAACACAAACCAGCCCCGGCAGCCCCCTTGAGGCTATAGTTAGCGGGCGCGGGCAGACTTAAGGGGCAATTGGGCGCCTTAGCACATAGCACTGCTAGTCAGATGCTGGCCCGGCAACGATGCCACTGTCGTGGAGCTTGGCAATTTCCATGCTATCCATCTTCAAAACTTGGGCCAGTATCTGATCGGTATGCTCACCTAATAGTGGTGCCGGTTGTGGAGGGCTTTGTGACACTGCAGAAAAATTCAAAGGCTGAGATGGTACTAACATCGAGCCAACACCTGGCTGATTGATCTGGCTGAACAGGGGATTTTCAGTAGAGCAATCTGGGTCGGTTTCTACCATTTCTTTGATAGTTTGATAGGGCCCCCAACATACACCGGCCTCCTCAAGGGCTTGGCTCACGGTCTGAAAATTAAGCTCCGCGAACCAAGGCTGGAACAATTCTTTTAGCTGCTCTCGGGCCTGATAGCGATCGCCCTCCTTTTTGAAATCCAGATTTAATTGATCTGCCAGCTGAGCCACTTGCCCAGTCGTGCCGGTTACTTCCACTATCGCACGCCACTGATTGGGGCTGACCCCAACAATCATTACTCGCTTGCCGTCACTACAGGAAAAGTCGTGGCCAAAAGTTCCGAAAATATGGTTTCCCACTGGCGCGCGCGCTTGGTCGTTTAACTGCGCTTCGGCGATGTATCCAAGATGCCCCATGGTCGCCAATGCAACGTCGGCGAGTGCGAGTTTTATAAACTGGCCTTCGCCAGTCAGAAGTCGGTGCCTGTCTGCTGCCAAAAGACCAAGGGCTATCTGCTGGCCTGCAATAACATCCCAAGCAGGAAATGGACTATTGATCGGGGTACGGGATTCTTGGCCGCCTGCCTTCTCTGTGAACTCCCCCTCCTTTTCTCCGGCCAAATAAGGTATGCCGACTTTGCTGTTCACTGTGTAATCTAATGCACTGCCACCGTGTCTATCGCCAACCAGATTCAAATAGATTAAGTCTTTGCGCGCAGCGCGCAATCTTTCATCTGCCAGCCAGCCCTTCGCAGGGAAATTAGTGAGAAATATCCCGGAGCTTTTACCCGGCGCAGTAATAAGTCGCGTTAGTAATTCCTGACCTTCGGGGTTCCTGAAATCCACGGCAATAGAACGTTTGCCTTTGTTAAGGCTGTGCCAATACAAACTCTTTCCAGAGCTTGTTATTGGCCAACGCCGATAGTCGATGCCACCGCCTATCATATCGAAACGAATGACATCGGCGCCAAGCTGAGCCAGAGTCATACCACCGGACGGAGCGGCGATAAAGGCACTGCCCTCGATAACTCTAATTCCCTCTAATACGTTTTGCAAAGCAGCTCCGTCTTAATCAATTAGCAAATAGCCGTCGTTAATGACAACTTTATTCTGTTTCAACGATTTACAGCGTAAAGAGATCTCTTTGCCATTTTTTTAAATCTCCGTGCGAATGGTTTCACCAGGGTAAACCGGCACCGAAAACTTAAGCCGTGTGTTTGAACTTAGTTGTGTCGTAATTACAGCAAGTTTTCAATAGCGCATGTGTCGCCATTCCAATAGTGCACAGGCCATGCAAGATTGGCCCGTCAAAGCCTACACTTCTGGCCTTGTTGGGTGAGGCATGCAGCGGATTGTAATCGCCCAATAGCCGATACAGAAGCGCCTGCTGTGATTGGGTAGAGATATCGCAAACAAAATCAGGTTCAGTTTTGGAAATCAGATTAGTCTTGCGCGCAGGTTTGCGTCCACCGCCGCAGCCGCCATCACCTCGAGCCAATATAGTCGTGATGACTGTACCCAGGTCTTCACCCGTTTCGACGTCGCCTACTACTCTATCAAATTCGATCAATGCGCCAATTCGCTCCCCCTTATCCCTGACTTCAGTAATTTAAGTTGTGGCTTCAACAGTGCCAGAGGTCGGCATTGGTTTATGAACTATCATTTCTTGGCCTGCAAGAACTAACTTCAGCCAGTCTATTCCTATGTCGTCTTCTTTCTCCCAAAAGCCTGAATGAGCCATCATGACGGCTTGGCTGGGCACTACTTTTAGGTCTTCCTCAATTACAAAACGAAAACACTCCTCATCTAACGGGCCTTCTTCCAAGCCAACACCCAAAGCATACAGCATGCAGCCTTTTTCGCTGTAGCTTTGGCGAATGTTGGAAAACTGGCGCTTCAGTAAATAGTCTGGATCTATTGACATATGCTCTCGTGCTTAATTCCTTAGTCTTGCTCATCACGCATCGATTTTTGCTAGTCAGCTTTGACGATAAGTTCACGAGCAATCACCTTAAGCGCGAGTGTCTCTTCAGCCCCCTCAAAAATCGACAGCACCCGGGCGTCAACGAAATATCGGCTCACTGCAACCTCTTCCGCGTAACCCATTCCACCGTGAATCTGCAGCGCTTCACGCGTAACCCATTCGGCTGCTCGGCAAGAGTATAGTTTGACCAGACTAGCTTCCATTCGACCGCCGCCGTCATCCATGAGCCTAGCCACCTCGTAGCTAAACTGCCTCGACCCATTTAAAGCCGCCAGCATTCTCACCAGTTTAATCTGCGTTAACTGGTAGTCGGCGACGGCTATGCCAAACACCTTTCTGTCTTTGGCATAGCTTAGTGCTTTTTCAAAAGCTGCCTGCATCACCCCAGTAGCCCTTGCCGCAGTTTGAATTCTGCCACCGGCTAAGCCTGCCATAGTGAAGTAAAATCCTTTACCTAAACCAGCGTCACCACCAAGTAAACTGTCATCAGGGACAAAATAGTCCTCAAAAAATAAATCGAAAGAATGCATGCCTCGATAACCCAAGGTAGCTATAGCCCTGCCAGTTAATGCTCCGCCATTTTCTTGTTGGTGGATAAACTCATGGCCGGAATACGAAGGCTTTTGTAACAAAAACAAACTGAGGCCTTTATAACCCAAGCTCGCATCTGGTTCTGTGCGTGCCAGCACGACTAGAAGGTCTGATTTTCCCGCAAATGTGCACCAAGTCTTAGCACCGTTGAGAGTCCACCCGCCCTGAACTCTACTTCCCTTTAATGCTACAGCAGCCACATCAGAGCCGGTATTGGGCTCGGTGATGGATATAGCGCAGAGCGTTTCGCCAGACGCTAATTGCGGCAACCACCGCTGACGTTGCTGCTCAGTGCCTCCGCTTAGCAAGGCACGCGCTGCAATCTCTGGGCGAGTGATCAAGCTTCCCGCCGCCCCTAATGACCCGCGAGAAAGCTCTTCAGTTACCACAATCATGCCTAAGCTGTCAGGCCTGTCGTTGGGTTGCAGACCGCCATACTCCTCTGGAATGCAAGTGCCAAAACACCCAAGCTCGGCTGCAGGTTTTAAAATCTCATCAGGAATATCTAGGTCTTGACGATGAATCTCCTCTGCTAGTGGTTTCACAACTTCGTTAGCAAAGCGGTAAAATGTTTCTCTGACCAACTCCTTTTCTTCACTTAATGCACTGACTAAGCGAACAAGGTCGGCGTCACATATCTGCTTACCTAAATCAGCAAGCACAGCGGAATTTTGATACTCGTCAAAAAATCGTTCAAGTACCTCACCAGAATAAATACCGAAAATATCCTGCCTTGATTGACCAAAGTCGGCAGGCCTCACTAAAAGCCGCTCTAAAGTGTTTTTTATTATTTGCGCACAGAAAACCAATGTGATGGAAGTGGCCATTGGATCGTGATCGACCTGTCTAGCATAACGAATACTAGCATTGGCCGCGGAAATCTCTGCAACCATAAAAGCCAAGTCATAGCTTGCTTGCTGATGCTCATCAAGCTTCGCCGAATCAAGCCTGCCGTTTTGAAAGCATTGAGACTTAATAGTAGAGGCGCCCGTCTCGGTTATAGACGTCAACTTTTTTAGGACAGACTCCGCTGCAAGCAACTTAAAATCTAAAGAATCGGGAGACTCGACAGTGCGCTTAGCTTCTAATGTAGATGTAAATTTAGCCTTCGTCATTTAAGTTTAACCGTAAGGCCCTATGATTGAGATACTGCAAATGTTTTGATGCGGAAAGCCGCCTAGATTATGATTGAGTCCAAGCCTTAGATCCGTAAGTTGACGCGCGCCAGCTCGGCCCTGAAACTGCAAATAATTTTCGTAGATCATTCTAAGTCCTGATGCACCAATAGGGTGACCAAAACATTTTAGACCGCCGTCAATTTGACAAGGGTTCGAGCCATCCGCGTCAAAAGTGCCATCTAACACATCTTTTATTGCCTTGCCTTCCTCAGCCAGCTGGAGATCTTCCATAGTCACCAGCTCAGTAATAGAAAAGCAGTCATGAACCTCCGTCATACTGATTTCTTTTTTGGGGTTTTTAATACCGGCCTCATTGTAAGCTCGCTGCGATGCAATACGAGTTGTTTTCAGATAAGACCCATCCCAACTTTCGTGACTTGCCTCGGTACCGTTCGAGACAGCTAGCTGCAGCGCTTTCACCGACACTAAATTTTCTTTGCCTAGGCTTTTAGCAATCTCAGGTGTAGTAACAATAGCGCAGGCAGACCCATCGCTGACGCCGCAGCAGTCAAACAAGCCAATAGGTTCTGCTATGAACGGCGCATTCATCGCCTGCTCATGTGTGATTTCTCGCTGGAGGTGAGCTTTTGGATTTTTAGTGCCATTAGCATGGCTTTTTACGGACACGTGAGCCATGGCCCGCTTCAGGTCATGTTTGTTAAGCTTGTGCTTGGCCTGATAGCCTGTGGCTAACTGTGCAAAAGCCCCTGGTGCAGAAAGATTAGGCCAATACATGTCATTTTCTACACCTCTGGAGCGCTGAGGGAGGCCGCCATAGCCAGTATCTTTAAGTTTTTCTACTCCTAAAGCCAATGCAATATCGCAGGCCCCCGATGCCACCGCATACACCGCGCCGCGAAATGCCTCCGTCCCGGTGGCGCACATATTTTCTACTTTGGTTACTGGAATATAGTTTAAACGCAGTGCAATAGACAAAGGCATGGCACTCGCACCAACATTGAATGAATCTATACCGGCGCCAAACCAAGCTGCCTCAATCTGGTCCTTTTCAATGCCAGCGTCAGCAATACATTCTTCGAACGCTTCAACCATGAGATCGGAAGGGCTGGACTCCCAGCGCTCGCCGAACTTACTGCAACCCATGCCAAGAATAACAACCTTATCTTTTATCCCTTCAGCCATACCTTAATCCTCAAACAATGTTGCAGAATTTTTCTGTTACAAAAATTTACTCCGAAATAACCGCCTTCCAAAAATATTTTCTGAATCCACGCTGAGTATCAAATTGCTTTATCCGAAAATGAAAGGAGACCTTTGAACCTGAGTCAATCTTGCCTTCTTCCACCTCGGTGAAATCCATCATCAGCTTTGCCCCGTTATCAAATTGCACCATGCCAAAGTAAGCAGGCGGGTTCCAATCGAATGTGAGCCTGTCTGCAGTCCACGTTTTCACGGTTCCTATCTCTGCCGAGAATTGGTGATCATCTTGGCTGTCCAGCGCATGGCAATCAGGATTGACGCAGTATTTTTCTCGCGGGATCTGCACCGTTTCACATTTTCTACACTTGCCACCAATAAAACCGGTTAGTAGGTCTTTACGGCGATTGTATCCGGAGAGAAAGGTCTGCTTGTCGGCCTCGCCTCGCTTGCCAATATCCCTTTGGACTAAGTTATTAAAGCTCATGAATTTGTTGTAATTGGTCTCTTCCCGGCGATTCCCTGCGGCGCCGCTATAGCCACGGGCCGGCTGATAAGTATTCAGCGCCTGTGTAGCTCGAAATAATATTGCATCACAGCCCTGGCCAAAGCCAGTTATCAGGATAGTTTCACCTGGGGATGCTTTCTCTAATGCGCTGACAAGAAGCAAAAGAGGCTGCGCTGCCCCTGCAACACCTAACAACGCAACACCATTATCGATAATAGCATCGGCTGCTATGCCTAGTTTTTTGGCCAGCGCAGCAGGCGTACGAGCTTGCTCTGTAGGAATGACAAAATGAGAGATGTCCGATGCCTTTAAGTTGGCTTTAGATAATAAAGACTCAATCACCGATGGCACAATTTTCATGAACCCTTCGTCTCGAATCCAACGCTCTTCCCAATCGTAGTCAAAACTAGAATCTTCACCTCGATAGTGGTCAATGAAATCTACCGCTGCAGTTTCTGCCGCGATAAACTCTGCCAGTACGTTATCCGGCCCCACCGTCACAGCCGCAGCACCATCCCCCCATAGCATTTCAGAACGAGAGCCTGCTTTGGCTTTTCTGTGCTCCGATGCCACCAGCAATCCCGGCTTTGAGTGGCCCGCTTCCAATAAAGAAATCAGTGCCGAAGTCCCAGCCCTCTGCGAGGCGGCGATGTCCATAGTGCGCACGCCAGAGTCTAAGTTAAGTGCCTCACTGACCACTACCGAATTTTGTCGGTCGAGGAAGGGGAACGTGGTTGAAGCAAAATATAAGCTACAAAGGTCTGGGCTTTGCAATGAGCAAAGGCAGTCTTGCGCCGCCTCTATACCCATAGTGATAGAGTCTTCATCCCAGTTACAAAATGCTCGCTCACCCTTGGCCAGCGCACTCAGCCCGGCATCGAACCACGCGTTGGCATCCCCTATAGCTTTTTTACTTAATCTACCCCGCGGATAGTAGGCGCCGTAAGCAGTAATACCGATCATAGTTTTTCCTAATTTTAGTAATCTTACTAAATCTATTTTTAAAGAACCGCTATTAAATCGTTCTGGCTATAACCATCTTCATTATTTCTGAGGAACCGCCATAGATCCTTCTTACTCTAGAATCAACAAACAACCGTGAAATTGGGTATTCCCGCATATAACCGTAACCGCCAAAAAACTGCAGGCAGTCATCAACAATCTTGTTGCCAGTTTCGGTTGTCCACAGCTTTGCCATGGCCCCTTCTTCAGGGCTCAACGTGCCTTCATTGATTTTTCCAAGACACTGATCAAGGTAAGCCCAGCCAACCCCGAGATTAGTTTTCATCTCAGCCAACTTAAACTGGGTGTTCTGAAAATCGAATACTTTATTGCCGAATGCACTGCGCTCTTTCACATATTCAACTGTCATCTCAAAAGCTCGTTGCGCTTCAGCGAAGGCTCGACAGGCGATAGTGATTCTTTCTCTGGGGAGCTGATTCATTAGGACAGCGAAACCACCCCCTTCTTTTCCGAGCAGGTTGGTTACAGGCACTCTCACATCGTTGAAAAACATCTCTGATGTGTCAGCTGCTTTCTGACCAATTTTGTCTAAGTTCCTGCCGCGCTCAAATCCCACTCGACCTGATTCCACAATGATCAGGCTAATCCCTTTGGCGCCTTCTTGCGGATTAGTTGAGCAGGCTAGCAGTACAAAATCGCAGGTTTGTCCGTTGGTGATAAACGTCTTTTGCCCGTTGATGACATAATCGTCGCCGTCTCTAACGGCGCAAGTGCGCAGTGCTTTTAGGTCACTGCCACAGCCAGGCTCTGTCATGCCGATGGCTGCGATTGCCTCACCGCTAACCATTTTTGGCAGCCATGTTTGTTTCTGCTCTTCGCTGCCGCAGTTCAATAGATAATAGGAAACTATGTCTGAAGACACCGAAAACCCTACACTAGCACCGCCAATTGCGTAGCCCACTTCTTCGGATAACACCATATTATAAAGAAAATCAGCACCGGGCCCGCCATATTGTTCGGGGATACCGCAACAGTGAAAGCCATTGACGCCAGCTTTTAACCAAAATTCTCTTGGTAATACGCCATCATTTTCCCATTGATCAATGTTTGGCTCTAGTTCCTCACGGAAAAACCGCCGAGCATTAGTGCGAAATAGCTCATGGTCTGAATTAAATATGGAGCGATTGTGCATAGGTTGATATCCCTTAACTTTCTTTTTCGATGCTGCCTGATCGTGACGGCTGCCGTATACCGGCCCTCGATTCTAGTTCAAATAAAGCGCAAATGCGAAATCAGGTAAAGAAGACAGCCCGAAGCTCAACGTGTAAAATACACGCTCGTTCAATTCCAGTAGATTGTCATGCCGAAAAAGCTAAAAACTGTCCCGCTGCGCTGCTTTGTAGGGGTTAAGTTCCCATTGCTACAGCAGATTAAACCTCTGTTAGATGACCTGTCTAATCTTGCCAAAGATGAATCTCTTAAGATTCGGATGACGCCGCCGGCAAATTTACACTTAACCCTAAAATTTATAGGCACAGTAGCCGAAGGACAGGAGCTGCCTATTCATTCGATACTCACTCAAGTGGGACATCAGCTTGAGCCATTCAAGCTCGACTGTTCTGGAGTGGGCTTTTTCAAAAATTCGATGTGGGTTGGTTCTCAAGTAACTGAGCAGTTGCAAGAGTTGGTCGTCGACCTCAATCAAGGCCTTGCTGTTTTAGACTTTGAGGTGGAAACAAAACCTTATTCTCCACATATCACGATTGCCAGATTTGCAGGCGGCGCTAAGGAAAAGTTAAAAGTCTTAGAATCAAAATATGAAAATAAGGCATGGGGCCAAATAGATATCAATAAGTTTCATTTATATCGATCTGAAACCTTACCCGAGGGGCCTAAGTACTTTATTTTGAGTAAGTTTGAACTTGGCAAGCCGGCACAA
>JBLHVT010000077.1:0-14813 GCA_047628735.1 Glaciecola sp. | reverse complement strand
ATTCGGCAATTTTGGCGGCGCTTATTTTACGGGCGAACACTGGTTTCGGCAGCAAAATAGATATTTCGATGTTGGAAGCGATGGTTGAGTGGATGGGGTATCCGCTGAATTATTCTTATGAAGGTGCAGAACCTCCGCAGAGATCGGGCGCCGATCACGCTAGCATCTATCCCTATGGCGCGTTTGCCAGTGGCGACAACAAGGCAATAATGATCGGCTTGCAGAATGAGCGAGAGTGGTTAGACTTTTGCTCTATAGTGCTAGGGGATGAAACCTTGGCCACTGATTCGCGGTTTGAAAAAAATGAATTAAGGTCTAGCAACCGGGATGTGTTGAAGAAAATAATTGAATCACAGTTTTCGAAATTTAGTACGGCCGAATTAAAGCAGAAACTCGATCAAGCCAGCGTCGCCTATGCCGACGTCAATGAAATGCAAGACGTTTGGAGGCACCCTCAACTAAGGGCTCTAAAACGAATGGTTGAAACTGAAACTCCAGCAGGAACTGTAAAGAGTTTTCTGCCTCCAGGTAATAACAATCAATTTCAGCCGTCTTTGAATGCGGTACCGGATATTGGGGAACATAGCCGAGAGATTCTTCAAGGGTTAGGTTTTTCAGATGAAGAAATCGACAGTTTTTACAAAGACGAAATTGTCTAGGCTTAGCTCGGCCTAACTAACTTTTTCTGGCTAGTAAGCCGCCGCCACCCCACTACTACTGACGTAACCGAAAAGCCAAGCCCTATTAAACTGAGAGCAATAACTAGAATATCCCATAGCGGCCTGTGCTTCCAAAGCAGTTGAAAATCCAAGCTGTGCAATCCGTTAAAGAGCCAGCGTTCTCTTCTGCTGGCGTTATCAACTCTGTTTAGAACATTGCCGTTGGCAGCGTCGATGTGAAACCACGAATCGTTGGCGTCATTAAACTTAGCGCGATAAACCGGAAGGGGGCGATAACGGTTATGGCGAGAGTAATAATAGTCATCTTGCTCGGTGATTAGCTCTAAACTGGCAAGCGAGGCGCTTGGTATAAGTGACGGTATGGCCTTCTCAATTTTGCTCGATAGCCATTGCGCTTTATCACTTTTATTGTTTCCAGCAGTCCTATCTGATGCAGAACGAACCACACTGTAGTGAGGCTTTGATTGAATCTGATGCCAATGAATTTCTTTGACAGGCTTACTGGAGGTGATTAGCTCGGGCATGGTTAAGTTGGAAAGGCGCAGTGTGGGATCACCAGCATAGCGGATCAGTTGATCGCGTGGTGATACGCTTGAACTAAATACACCCCAAGGGCCCATTGACATAAGCCCGCTGAAAATGAAGGTGGAAACAAAGACTAAAGTGAGTAAGCCAAGAATGTGATGCCACTTCATCCAACCACGATAGGGGCTGCAGTCTTTCCCTTCACGGTAAGGGTTTCTAATGCGTATTCTCATAAAACCAATCACTGCTCCGCTGATCACAGACACAATCCCGATCAGTGAAACGTAGACGACTACATCGCGCCAAACAGAATTGTTTTGCCTGAGTATAGCCGGATAGATCCAGTGCAATGTTGAACCTAGCCAGTTCCAGAAGCGTTCGCCTCGAGTGGTGTCACGAACAACTTGGCCGCTGCTGCTAGAAATATACAGAACGCCGTCACTAGCATTATTGAGTTCAATCTTATGCAGAGGCCGATGTTTATTGAGAGACGCCGACAGAGTCCATTGATCAAGATCGATCAAGCCGGCGTGGCTAGCAACCTCGCCAGAAAGATGGAATCCAGACTGCGTGGCTGCCAGTAAAGCCTGTTTATCATTGATTGAGGTTAGTAACTCGCCGCTGTCAGCAAAGACGAAATAATCTCGATTGCTTGGAGTCGTGAACTGATAGCTTGGGCGATCTAAAACTGTGGTTAGCTTAACGCCGCTAAAAACGCTTTCGGTGACAGATTTGGCAGCGTCAAAGGGCGAAAAAAGGATCTGATCGGTTTTTAGAGCCGGTAAGTTATCTAGCCTTTCTGCTGTGGTCAGCTCGGGATATTCTACGTACATCATCACTATGCCGCTGGCGAACCACATAGCAAAAAGCAGGCACATGCCAATGCCAAGCCAGCGATGTATAACGAAGAGTGCGGTTCTAGCTTTCTTCAAGTTCATAAAAGCCGCTTACAGTTAAAATTACATTGATGTCTTCGCCGGTTTCGTTGGAGAAGTACCAGCCATGGATGCCTTCAAATGGCGCTACTAAATAGCCACTAGAGGAATCGCTGCGGCCCACCTTATAAAACATGAGATCTCCGGGCGCTTCAGTTTCTCGAATGGTATGGCCATGAAATTCGATAAGAAGCTTCTCCGGATCATTTAGGCCAACGGCCTCCCAGCTGTAGGTAATTGCATGGCCCTGCTTCATATTGAGTTTGTACTCTAAGTCCTTCAGGGCAAACACCGGTATTTCAATCACATCGCTGCGAAACTTAGCTTGCTCGTCGAAGAAGACTGCATCAGGCAATGGAATATCTATCCACTCGACGTCTTCACTAGAGCACGCGACAAGGGTAAGGCTTGAGCAGAAAAACAAAATAACTTTAGCGACGCCCTTAAATTTTCTTGCTAGATCTAGGATTCCTATCTTTTGCATTGGTAACTCCTATGCTGCCTCAAAACTAAAGGCCGAAGATTAACAGTAAGTACGGCGAGTATTTATCAGTTTCTTCCTTGGATTAACGTTAAGAAACGTTTTGTAACTGCCGGACGAGCTAAGTATTGACTAGAGTCCGGTTTGTCAAAATCAAATTGACTGAAGACTGGTTGCTTTCTAATCGGACCATGTCGCTTTTAGAGGAAAAGTTTATGGCTGTAACTCCAAATAATAATGGCATTAGCAGACGTTCAGGGTTGGCTTTCGCAATAAGCGCAATTTTTGCCGGCGGGAACGTAAGTGCCCAAGAAAGCATCGATGAAATTATTGTTAAGGGCCAAGGCGGTGTCGGCAGCATTCGCTTAGGGGTCAGGAATGATGCTGGGAGCAGGCTAGGGCTCTCAGCGCTAGACACACCGGCCAGTGTTGGGATCATTACTCGGGAGGAGATTGCTACTAAGGGAGACTATGGCGCATTGGATACGGTGACACGAGCCGTTGGAGTTTCTGCTAGTGCCAGCCCAGGCAATGGGGGCACATCTATTTCTTCTCGTGGATTTAATGGACACAATTCTACTGTATATACCTACGACGGTACTCGGATGTATATCACTGCAGGTACCGTCACATTTCCCGCCGATACTTGGACCTTGGAGCGAGTAGAAGTGCTTAGAGGCGCGGGCTCGGTTATTAACGGAGTTGGCGCGCTAGGCAGTACCATCAATTACGTGCCTAAAAAGCCAAAGCTTGGTGATAGCGATTTTCAAGCAGTTGTCGCAGGTGGCAGCTTCGGCATGAATAGAGTAGCCCTGGGCGGCGGTGCTCAAATTTCAGAGTCAGTGGCATTTCGCCTAGACGCTTCGCGGCAGGAAGAAGATGGCTTTGTAGATCGTGCGGCAGGAAAGCGGGAAGTCATCGCCGGCTCACTACTATTAAAACCAAATGAAGACTTAAGTGTTCGATTGAGTGTGGACTATGCAGATGTGGATGCGGCGCCTTACTGGGGCACGCCGTTAATCGACGGTGAGGCGAGCAGCTCCCTTCGAGAGAACAACTACAACTTTGCTGATGCGAAAGTTAAATACGAGGACATTTGGTCGCGTGTGTCTGTTGAATGGCGTCTTTCTGATAATGTGACGTTTCGCAATGACAGCTATCTTTTAGATGCGCAGCGCGAATGGCAGAATTTAGAAGAATATTCCTTTAATCAGGACACCGGATTAATCGACAGAGCATTTTATTTGGGTATCATCCACGATCAAGAACAGCTTGGCTCGCGTTTCGATTTTCTGATTGATTCTGAATTGGCAGGACTGGATAACAAAATCAGCATTGGCGCGGAGATTAACCAAATAGACATGAACTATCTTAACAATTTCAGCACCGGCGGGTTTGGTATTGGCGACAGCGTTCCTGTGTTTGGGTTCGAGCCTGGTCTGCGTCCAGAGGCGGCGACCCCGACTATTCTAGATTACCAAACTGACACCCGCCAGATGGCTATCTTCATTGATGATACTCTGCAAATTACAGATAAATTGAGTGTGGTGTTAGGGGGCCGGTTCGACGACATCGACTTTGATCGTTTCGATTTAGCAATTGGAGGCAATCCATCAGCAGCTTTTGATGCCAAATTTTCAGAATTCACTTGGCGTGCTGGTGTGGTGTATCAGCCCACTGAGCAGTTAAGTCTGTACGTTCAAACTAGCACCGCTGTCGATCCCGTAACCTCGCCTATTTCAATTAATGCAGGTAATGCTGACTTTGATCTTGCCACTGGACGCCAATACGAAATTGGCGTTAAGCAGCAGTTCTTAAACGGCAACGGCGAGTACACATTAGCTTATTTTGATATAGAGAAAAATGACATCATCACTCGACTACCGGCATCAGTCATTGATGAGCAAATCGGGCAGCAGAGTTCAAATGGAGTTGAATTTACTCTTCGCGTTAATCCGGTTGATTCATTGAGCGTTGATTTCAATGTTTCGAGTATTAATGCAGAATTTGATGAGTTTTTCTCTAGGGGTGTTTCACTTGCCGGTAACACCCCGCGCAATGTTCCCGAGAATACTGCCAACCTATGGTTGAATTGGTCGCCAATAAATAACGTGCAGATAGGTGGTGGTTTTCGCCGCGTAGACTCGCGCTTTGCTAACGATCAAAACACTGAAGAGATGCCATCTTACACAGTATTCGATGCCAGTGTTAACTGGATGGCTACAGAAAATCTCACGGTAACCGGCCGAGTCAGAAATTTAACCAACGAAGAAGACTTTGTTTTGGCGCCTTATGTGCTTAACCAGTGGATCTTTGGTGACCCACGCGCCTTTGAGCTAAGTCTAAGATACAGAATGTAAAAGCATTCACGATCATTTTGCTATCCAAGCCCCGGCTATTGCCTAGCCGGAGTTTGGCACAAACCGAGAAGACCATGCGGCGATGCAAGTTGCCGCATATTGTGAGTCAGCGGCTTTACTTAGCAGATGATCAGCCTTGTCCAGACTGATAAAGCTTTTTGGGTGGAGCGCTTCTTTATAGATTTTTTCTGCCTCGGCAATGCCAACTGTTGAGTCGACTGGCGAGTGCAATATCAAAAGTGCCTTATCTAACTTTCTAATGTGGTCGCTAGATTGTGATCCAATATCATCTAGAAACTGCTTCTTTACCTTAAATTTTCGACCAGCTAAATTTACTTCAGCCTCGCCTTCTTTTTCGATTTTCTCAACATTTTCACCAAACTGCTTGCTAACATGGTGAGTTTGAAAGGGTGCGCCGATGGTGACGACGGCAGCAATTTCTGGGATTTTGCCAGCGGCTTTTAATACAGCAGCACCGCCGAGGCTGTGACCAATAATCATTCTCGGCGCCTCGTGGTTTTCTCGCAGGTAATCTGCGGCAGCGATCAGATCTTCTACGTTAGAGGAGAAGTTTGTATTTGCGAAATCCCCGTCGCTGTTGCCAAGGCCAGTAAAGTCGAAGCGCAAAACACCAAAGCCCAAATTCACCAGTGACTTGGAAATTCTTGACGCGGCTACAATGTCTTTACCGCAGGTGAAGCAATGAGCGAAGAGCGCATAGGCTCTTACATCGGTGTCTGCAGGGGTTTCTAAAAGCCCAGCAAGCTTGATGCTGTTGCTGCTAAATTCGATTTTACTGCGCTTGTTCGCCATTGTTTTTCCTGTTGGGGGAGGGCTTAAATATAAATTCAAATTGTCTAGGAAAGTGTTTTAAAAATAGCTAGATCGGGCCCTGCGAATTGTCTAGCTCGGGCCTTTCGAATTGACTAGGGAAGTGCAACCGCCAATATTCTTGTGTCGGGACCAGCCCCAACAGCCATAGCAATATACTGTTTGCCATCGACAGCATAAGTCATTGGTGTGCCCATTGGCGGCAAGGGAATTTCTAGCTCACTAATGATATCTCCAGTTGCTTTATTGTACGAGCGCAGCAGCGACCTACCGTTATCAAATTGACCAAAAAATAACAGTGATTTAGTCAGCAGTGGACCATTGCGGCCAAACGAGCCAACCGGGCCTGGATCTTCAATTCCCATATCGATAATTTTTTGGCGAATGCCTTCACCATGAGGAATCATCCATTCATGTTCACCGCTATCTAGATCGATTGCCGTAATTCGAGAATAGGGAGGTTTGATAATCGGCAGACCTTGGGGGCCGGCTACGTTAAAGCGTTCGCCATCATATCTAAAGTTTGAGACAACAGGGTCCTCAGGTTGAACCATTCGCACATAGCGGGGCATGGACATTGAGGAGAGATACAAGATATTGGTCTCAGGGTCCAGCGCGCCACCAGACCAGTTTCCACCGCCACTGTAGCCAGGAAAAATTATGGTGCCCCTCTCGCTTAAAGGCGTGAATAGTGGGCCATAATCAAGGTCGCTAATAATATCTAAGGCCTCTGCTCGCAGGTCTTCGGTGAAATCAATCAAGGTTGTGTCATCGATGCCTTGTGCCTCAAACGGAGCTGGCTTGGTTGGAATAGGCTGAGTTGGGGAGAGTCGCTCGCCAGGGACAGAAGAAGACGGCACCGCGCGCTCTACGATAGGCCAAACCGGCTCGCCGTTCTCGCGGTCAAATACATAGACATAGCCTTGCTTGGAAGTTTGAGCTACAGCCTTAATAATTTTGCCATTCACCTCTATATCAGCGAGCACAGGTGCGGCAGGCAAATCGTAATCCCAAATACCATGGTGAACCATTTGAAAATGCCAAACTCGCTCTCCGGTCATCGCGTCGATGCAAATTAGGCTTTCGGAAAAAAGATTGTCGCCGAGCCGGTGACCTCCATACCAATCGTTGGTAGGGGTGCCTGTTGGCATGTAGATATAACCTAACTCAGGGTCGGCGCTCATTAGCGTCCATACGTTGGTGGCGCCAGAATATTCCCAAGAGTCGTCTTCCCAACTTTCCACGCCATATTCGCCAGCCTGAGGAATGGTGTTGAACTGCCATTTCAACTCGCCGCTGGGTAGCGAAAATGCCCGAACATGGCCGGGAGGCGCATCGTCGTAATTTCGTGGGCCATCACTAATGGAAGAGCCGACCACAACAATATCGTTTATAACCAGCGGTGCAGACACAACGCCATACACGCTATCGTCAAACTTACGGCCGAGTCCTTTTTTGAGATCGATGCTGCCGCCATCTCCAAACTGTGGGTCTGGCAATCCAGTGCCGGCATCTAGAGACCAAAAAACCCCATCGTTGGCAGGCATCAGAATTCGCCCTTGACCACCATTGTCCCAGTAACTCACGCCACGGTGATTATTGTTGAAGTTTGGATGTCTGCCATGTGCCCAAGACTCGGTATCAAAGTGCCATAGCTGCTCACCCGACTTTGCATCGATAGCCGCAACCACACCAAGAGATGTGCTTACGTACAAAATACCATTGACCATAATGGGAGTGACTTTATATTCACCGGCTGTGGCTCGGCTATCACGTTCAAAAATCTCGTTGTCTGGGGTGTCCCACATCCAAGCGATCTCAAGCTCGCCCACATTGCTTGCGTCGATTTGTTGAAGAGGAGAATACTTTGTGGATTGCAGGGTGTTGCCGTAATTGGGCCACTGCGTCATCGCAAGATCGTCAGCGCCAAAAACTGAAAGTGCGGGGTAGCAGAGTAAGGCCACACTAAGAATCAGTTTGATTTTGACTAAAGGCGCAAATGTGGCATTGTTTAAACTGGCGCTTAGAATGTTCATAGGCATCGGCTGGTGATCTTTTTGTCACTTATTAGAGATAAGGAAAATACAGAATAAGATTTCCCCACTGTGTTGTCCATGAGATTACTCCTAACCGCTGCGAGAGAATGCAGAAAACACGAAATGACAAGCAGCGTTAGCTTCTTGTGAGCGCGCTCTTTGAAGCGCTAAAGCAGGTTGAGAATTTCGTCCATTATCAAATCTCGGTGACTCTCTCGCAGGACATGGCCAGCACCCTCGACGCGAATGATCTTTGCGGGAATGTGAGCAAGCTGGGTTTCTATAAAGTCAGCGTTATCAGGGTGGACCAAGCCGTCTTCTTCACCTTGAATAACAGTAATTGGCAGCTTAAGTTTCTGCCAATCTAGCTGAATCTTCTCCAATTCAGTTTTCACGGACATCATTTCATTGTTAGAACGCTTGAGGTCCATGCTAAAAAGGCTAACCAGCCAAGATACGGGGGGATAATGGGCTAAATTGTTATACCAGCGTGGTGCGGTAAGTTTCGGATCAGCGCCACCTGCCAGCAGCAGTGCAGCCGAGATACACTGTGGGTGATCCATAGCAAGCTTAGGAGTTAGTGTTGCTCCGTAAGAATGAGCAACAACCACTAGTTTATTATTCGGGGATGCCTGTTTTATGTCGCAGAGCCAGTTACCTAGCGCCGAAGATTGAAAAGTTAAGGTAGGATCAAAAGGGCCATTGACAATCGACTTCCCCCAGCCAGGCCGATCAATAGTAATGTTTCGCGTTTGCGTCAACCGCGGGTCGGTGATGTATCCAGAGAAAAAGCCCATGCTGCCGGGGGTGCCGTGAATGAACACCAAGACGGTGCCAGCACTGTTGCCACTTTCCAAATAGTGTAAAGCGGTTTGATCGAGTTGCACTGTCTGCTCGATAGCAGGTTTTCCATTGCTGTCGATAACTGTGATTGGGTCAACCTCAAATGAGATACAGCGGCTCAATATGATGGCCGCGGTTAGGATTACCGCGGTAATAGTTAACAAAGGTTTAGTTTGCAGTTTCATACCTTGTGCACTTAGTTTATTGAAATTAGTTTTTGGAGCGAGGCGGTGGAAAAGCAATAGGCTGAACTTTTACTGACCCGAGGCTCTTCGACATTACTGCGAAATACTTTTTCATTGACTTGTCTGGCAGCGCTGGGCGGTACCAAACTCTCTGAATATTTTTACTTCTGGGTCAATTTCAATTCGTGCGTCGTTTGGAACGTTATGGATTGAACCATCGCTTCGAACCGAAATTTTCATGACGCTACCATCGGAGCTGCTGTCATTGTGTCCATCACTTTCAACTACCACCACGGGTATGTCTAAAACTAGCTTTGGTAAGCTAACAAAAGATAGCCGTAGTTCGTCACCACTGCGATCAACTTCCAATATCGGAATATCTTTCGAGTATAGATAGGCATCAAAAAACCAAGTTAAGTCCTCTCCAAATTCCTCGCTAGCAATGGTGATGAAATCTTCACTGCTGCGCTCGGTTGGTGCGATCGGATAAGTCAGCGACCAAGGGTCTGGCGTGTCATAAATAAGCCTGCGAACTGCGTTCCAGAATTTTTCCTCTCCCATCATCCAGCGTAGTGTGTGCAAAGTCCAGCTACCTTTAAAGTAGGGGTCGTTAGAATCAAAATAATCCATGGATACAGATTCATTGGGAACGACAGGTTTACAGCTTGCAATGGCATTGTAGTTTCGCCACATCTTGCTCCAGAATCCAGCGACGCCGATGACATCCTCAGCGTAGATTGGTTGCATATAGTTAGCAAACCCTTCGTGTAGCCAAAAATCACGACTAGCTTCTTGGGTCATTAGATTGCCAAACCACTCGTGGGCAAACTCATGCTGCATAAGCCAGTCAAATCCTTCTGGATCTTTGCGAAATTCATTGCCGTACCCGTTCATGGTCTGGTGTTCCATTCCTAGGTAAGGTATCTCAACAATGCCTATTTTCTCATTACCCCAAGGATAGGGGCCAAGAGTCCTTTCGTAAAAATCTAGCTGGGACAAAAAATCGTTACTAATCAGATTTTCGATTTTCTCCATGTCTTCGGTGATGTGATAGAAAACAATGGGATAAGTAGAGGGTGCCATATCGCCTTGCCCGATGAGACTTTGGCGCTGCAGCTGGTACTTTTTAAACGGCCCGATGTTAATTGCCAAATGGTAGGAAGAAATAGGATTTTTGGTTTGCCAGTGGTAGCTGGTCTTATCTTCGGTTGACTGTTCTGAAATCAGTATGCCATTCATTACAGCAACAAGACCGCTCGGCACTGTAATAATCATGTCAGCACCGCGCTCGGGTTTGTCAGAGATATGATCCTTGCAAGGCCAATACAAATCGCAGCCTCGGCCTTGCACGGCTGTAGCAATCCAGTGTTCTCCGGTCTCAGTTCGGTTCCACACAAAGCCGCCATCCCAAGGAGGATTTTCCGCCTCATAAGGTTTGCCTTTATAGCTGACTGAAGTGGTGAACTCATCCCCGCTCATTAGTGGCAGCGTATCGATTAATAGCTTGCCGTTGGCTGAGTTGAAATTAGCCTGGTGCTCATTAACGGTTACTTGATCAATCGAAAATCGAGGGTCGAAGTCTAGTTCGATTTGGGTAAGCTCTCCTAAAGCAATAGCCGTCATGCTCACATTAGCGATGATAGTTTTGCGATCAGGAATGACTTCGATTTCTAGGCGGTAGTGCTTTACATCATAGAGCGCTTGTAGATGTGTTAGTTCGCCGCTGGAAACGGCGGTTACAGGGTCTAGGGGTGGATTGCTTGTACAGCCTTGTAAGAGTGCCAAAGCAAGTAAAATAGAGGGAATAAAAGAAAAACAAGGTTTCATGTACAGTCCAAAAGTGAATTAAACCAAAGCCGAGCTGCTCCAGCTTAAATGTGTTCACCTGCCAAATACAAGAGTTAAGTACAAAAGCTGATACTGCTTGGCTATCTCTCACCGCGTGTTCAAAAAAAATGGCGCCGTCTTTAAAGCTAGCGGCACTTTTGGGGTAGTTGAGCAGCCTTAAGTTCAAATACTAAGGCACAGCAGGTTTGATTACGAGTATATCGGTGCTCATGAAATCAATGACCTTCTCTGCAGTGCTGCCAATTAGCATTTCCGACAGCGTTGAACGTGATATGGCGCCCATAACCACAACATCGGCAGAAAACTCATCGGCGACCATCTCTAAAGCAACTATGGGGGTTTCATCTAAAAAGTGTACTTGTTCGCTAGCTACAGGATAAGCTGACATTAATTTATCGATCGCCTTTCGATGCTTTGTTTGAATCACGCCGGCTGGCGCGAAGGGGCGCGCCGCCTCAGCGTATGCGTGAAGAACATGAAGTTGTCCACCAATACTTTCGCTAAGTCTTGTCGCCGCGTTCATAATTGTGTTGTCCAGTGTTAACGGCTTATTGTGGCTGTGCACAGGATCAACAGCAGCAAGAACAACAGGGTTTTCTTTCCACGCATGATTTTTAATCAATAAAAGTGGTACTGGGCAATGCCGAATCAATTGCCAGCTGTCATTGCTCAGATGGTGAAGCTCAGCAGCGCCATAGCTTGTGCAGTGCTGAATAACCAGATCCGCGGAGATCGCATTGGCTTTGCCGACGACAGATTCATAGCGAGGATAAGACCAATCAACGTCACTAAAAGCTGAGTATCCGTCCGCTCGAAGCTTCGTCGCTAGACCTTCCAGATTTTTAGCTAGCTGATCACAGTATTCCTGTCTTCTTTGTATTTGATTGAAATCAAGACTGAGGAAATCATGGTGCAGATACTTTTGAAACGCAACGCAGTATAGAGTCAATTCTGTGGCTTTTTTGTCGGTTACAAGGCGCATTGCTTTTTGTACTTCTAAGGGTAACCTGCCTGAACAGTCATGTTCAGCATCAACTATAATAAGTATTTTTTGAGAGGTTTTCATAATAAATCTCCTTCTTGCCTCTTTTGCCTAAGAAATAGGCAGCACGTTCTAAAATTTCAATCGCTACAACTACCTTACAAATTACGAAAATATTCGTTGTGATCCAGATCAATAAAAAGTCAGAATAGAAGCCGTAAATATTGCGAATGAGAAATTAAAAGGCTAAAGGTTTGGCTAAGGTGGCACGGACCAAAGGTTAGACAGCAGCGACCAAGTTTGCATGCCTAGAAACAAAAGGCTGGCAGTGAATCCAGTAAGCGGAACAATACTTGGAACCGCAAACACATGATCGAGGGTTTCTTCTTTTTGCTTTATTTTGACTAAACTGAGATTTATTAGACAAAAAAGTATTAGTAGGAAATGGGTAGTGGTTTTGGCAAGGGTTTCAATTGGGAGCCATAGCGCGGTACCGATAATTATTGCTGTTATCACAACAGTTGCCAGAACCGGTGTCTGAGTCCTAGAATTTATTTGGCCTAGAACGGCCGACACTAGCCCCTGCTTCGCCATGCCATAGCAAACTCTGGAGCCCATTATTATTTGTATCAATGCGCCGTTGACGACGGCAAAAGGCTAGCAATTGAGATGAACCACGGGTTTTTGTTGGTAACAGTGTGATAAATATCCGCCAAAGGAGCTCCCGAAGCTTGAAGTTGCTCTGGCGACAGTATCAGTAGGGAGTTGACGGCTAGTATCAGGTAAATACCCGTGGCTACTGCAAGCGCTGTAATAATTGCGAGTGGCAGGGCACGTCTGGGTGTTTTGACTTCCTAGGCGAGATTGACTATGTCCTCAAATTCGACATACGCGTAGAACGCCAGAAAAGATCCTCCAAATACTCCGGTCCAAGAGCTGAGCTCAAAGGTTGGTATGAATTATGAGGCTCTTTTTGGAAGCTGTTCCATGGCTGGGACTGTAACGTAGATAATCAATAAGAGTTCGCTTATTTCGGCGATAGTGATGAACGCAGCAATTGAAACTGATTCGGCAACGCCTGAAATTGCGACAGCACAAAGTAAAAACAGTAAGCTTATAATTACCAATTTATCAGGCAGATCGATAAATACGCCCAGATAACCGGTGAAGCCTTTGGAAATTGTTGCCGCGCAAACTATGCCAGTGAGGATCACCAATAAGCCAATCCACAGTGATAGCCGAGATATATTGAAACCTTTTGCACGTAAACCGCTTCGCCGGCACTCACAGGATAGCGTGAGGACAGCTCGCAGAATGAAAAAGCTGTAATGCCTGCAATTACAGACGCGATTAAAAATGAGTAAGGCGCTAAATATCCTGCCTCGCCTGCAACCTTGCCGATCAATACATAAACACCCGCGCCCAGAATATTGCCCAGGCCATAGAGTGTGACCTGAGTCAGGTTCAAGCTTCTGCTAAGAGTGGGAGTTGCTGTCATTGTGTCACGATGCACGAAAGGTCTACTGTGGTTTAACGTGCGTGCAGAGTATCTCTAAGTGAAAAGTTTGCGTTGATCCGTACCAAAGAGTTGATGCAGTGCGCTGTGGTCGGCTAGAGGGTATCGCTAATAGGGATCGCGAATAGGTATTGCTGATGGGTATTGCCAATAGGGATAGCTGCTTGCAAGAATTACTACATAGGTTAAGCTCCCTAACCGTTTATTGATGTTCATACAAAATTGACGGTTTGCGGCCATTTCTAATAAGCCCTCATCACTTACTATTCAAAATTTTAGAAGCTGCTGAAATGCAGGGAGAATTAGATGGTAGATTCACCTTCTTACGTACCCCCAAAAGTTTGGAATTGGGACTCCGAAAACGGCGGTGCTTTTTCAAAAATAAACCGGCCGACCGCTGGTGCTACTCATGACAAAAAACTTTCGGTAGGCAAGCATCCGCTGCAGTTACATTCTTTGGCAACCCCAAATGGCGTCAAAGTAACCGTGATGCTGGAAGAGTTGTTAGCGCTTGGTTTTGAAGGGGCACAGTACGATGCTTATTTAATCAACATCTCCGAAGGAGATCAGTTTGGTAGTGGTTTTGTCGAAGCAAACCCAAATTCGAAAATACCAGCGCTTATTGACAACAGCACGTCAACTCCCGTTCGTCTATTTGAGTCGGGTGCCATATTGCTACATTTAGCTGAAAAGTTTGGCGTGTTAATTCCAAGTGACCCTGTGCGGCGGGCAGAATGTATGTCGTGGCTATTTTGGCAGATGGGCAGTGCGCCCTATCTTGGTGGAGGCTTTGGTCATTTCTATGCTTACGCGCCTATAAAAATAGAATATTGTATCGATCGCTTTGCAATGGAAGTGAAGCGCCAGCTAGATGTGCTGGATCGTCACTTGGCTGACAATCGCTATATGTGCGGGGATGAGTATTCTATTGCCGATATCGCGATTTGGCCGTGGTATGGGGCTGTTTATAGCGGCGCTGTATACGATGCGGCCGAGTTTCTCGACACAAAGTCGTATAGCAATTTGGGTCGATGGGCAGATGAAATCGCCGAGCGAGAGGCGGTTAAGAGAGGAAGGATAGTCAATCGCGCTTGGGGACCTTTA
Source organism: Glaciecola sp. (assembly GCA_047628735.1). Taxonomy (GTDB): domain Bacteria; phylum Pseudomonadota; class Gammaproteobacteria; order Pseudomonadales; family Pseudohongiellaceae; genus UBA9145. Next base: position 487 of record JBLHVT010000077.1, on the reverse strand, counting down.
GAGGAGCAACTACGTGAGCGGCACAGTGCATCTGATTTCGAAGATAGAACTCAGGACAAGCTTGAGGCTGCAGAGCTAAAGAAAAAGGATTAAAAGAGGTAAAGAAGCAATCCACATTAGGACAAGCGATTACAGTTTGTGGAGGCCTTAGAAGCAGATCAGAGAATTTAACAAAATGAAAATATGCACGAGTTGCAATTAGTTCTGTTCCTCACTGGGTATCTACTTTAGTCTTCGGCCACAATTTATAATAAATGAGAGAAAAGTATGAGAATTAAACTAGCTAAAAGAATAGCAGTTATAGTGGGAACTTTTTGTTTAGTGCTGATAGCAAACGCTGTGCTGCAACCAAATTCCCTGGTTCATGCGGATGATCAAAAAGTCTATGAAATGAGAACCTATACAGTTGCGCCGGGACGTCTTCCGGCTCTGCTGATGCGTTTTTCGGGCGGTGAAGTAGACCTTTTCATCAAGCATGGCATGACAA
>JBLHVT010000076.1:0-15266 GCA_047628735.1 Glaciecola sp. | reverse complement strand
AGGTAAACAAACGCGTCTCATCGGAAACCTCGGCGAAACTGCGGCCAGGCTTTGCTTCGGCGGCGGGTATGGAAAAGTGCAGGGATTGGAAACACTGGATCCCGCGTTTGGGTTGTATGCTCTATGGATTGAAAAATCTAAAAAGGATCAGGCTAAATCTTTGGGCGATACGGTGCTCGATGCATACACGGCTCTTGCTGCTCATCTAAACAGTATTTTGCAATCTCATTGCCATGAGATCTTCGGTCATGCAGGAGTAGCGTAGCTACTAAGCTCGCTAGCCAAGCGCTCACCTAAATTGGCCGAACAACTCGCGAAAATTGTAAACACGAATGAATTGCTCAGGGTTCTACAAAGCCTGCTGTCAGAACACATGCCGATATGTGATATGCGAACAATTGCTGAAACTTTGGCGGCTGTCGGTGAAAAGAGTCAATATTCTGTCACTTTAACGGCAGCAATCCGAATCGCCCTAAACCGTGTAATCGTCCAAAGTATCTATGGTGAGCGGTCTGAGCTACTTGTTATCGCGCCGGTTAGTAAGCTGGAACAATTATTGCTTAGATCTATACTGCAATTCGTTCAAAGTGGAATCGAACAAGAAAGCGAGCTGGCCATCGAGCTGAAGCTGACAAAGTCACTCCAAAAATCTCTTGTCGACGCCGCGCCGAAACAGGAGTTGCCAAATGAATGCGCTGTGCTATTTGTAGCCGCGCTATTGAAACCAACGCCGAGTCGATTTGCGCGTTACACCATTGATGGGTTGCATATGTTGTCCTACCAAGAAATGCCTGACAACAAAAAATTTACTGTCGCCGCTAGCCTAGGATCACGAGCTTATTGCACGCACTGAGTTAGATCGACCGTCTGAAAAAATAGTTTAAAAAAATAGTTTAAAAATAGGTTAAAAAAGTAATTTAGAAAATAACTGATAACAAATAACTATTCAAACAATAGCCTTACACAAGGTCTGCAGATTTTTTCCAGACTCATAACGATATAAATGGACGTTCTGAATACAGTGAAAAGGGAGCGCGCTAGGGCATGGCAGTGAGAAAGTTCTACGCAAGTGACATGCGAACAGCAATGAAGTCGAGGCGAGCAGGGTTCGACGATGGCGCTACTATTGTGCCAAATAGGAAATTCGCTAACGGTGTCGAGGTCAGTGTGCTGGCAGATGCGGGCGGCATGAGTGGCGCTTTTATTAATAATTACGAGCATGACAAAGCGAGCAGTTCGAATAAATGCGAGCAGAATAAAGCTCAGGCGTCGGCAGGTGCCCCATGGTATCTAAACTCTATCAATGGCTCTGAAGAAGAACACTCGGCGCTTCACAAAGAATTGGACGGCATTACGAGTCTCTTGCATAGTTGGATGGATCAACAAGGCTGGGAAAACTATCCCACGAAATCTCCCGTTAGCGCAAAGCTATCGGAGAGGCTGCGAATTATGGGTCTGGGTTCTGACCAAATACCTCCTTTACTTGCGTCGCTACCGCGCAATCAACAGATCAAGACCGCTTGGCAGGAAACCTTAAGTTATTTTAGTGCAGCGCCGCCCGTGGTGGGTAAGGATTTAATCGAAGATGGCGGCGTGTTCGCTTTTCTGGGTTCTGCAGGAGTCGGTAAAACGGCGACTATAGGTAAATTGGCCACTCGATATGCACTCGATCACGGCGCAGATTCAGTTGCTCTAATTACGACTGACAGGTTTCGGATTGCCGCACATGAGCAAGTAAAAGCCTATGGCAAGATTCTAGGGGTTATCGTACAAGCTGTTGACGAGAGCAATACGCTAGAGTCTCTATTAAACGGATTGAGACATGAGAAACTGGTCTTAGTGGATGCAGCCGAAATCAATGTTAATCACAAAAGCTTTGAGATACAGCTAAGACAGCTAGAGAATCTTAGAGATCAGTTGAGCCTGATTTTGTTGTTAAGTAAAACTAGCCCAGCGCAGGCTGGCGAGTTGAAAGCGAATTCATCGGCGCAGCCGAGCGCATCAAGTCTCACTAAAATCGATCAGGCATTTTGCGTTGGTAAAAGTTTTGGCTTGCTAATGTTACACGAATGCCCTTTGGCTTATACGGCATATGGGCAGTCGATTGCGGATGATATTGTCATTGGCGAATCTAATCAATTGATAAGTAGGGCGGTCGCGGTACCGCGGCAGCGATCGATTACAAAGGATCGGGTGGTTGCAGGATTTAATTTCGTTCATACGAATGCTGACAAACGGGAAATACGCGCGACAGTGTAAGTTTGACAGGAAGATGGGCTTCGCAGGAGTGGGGCCTTAATGCAATCGTCTATTCAGGAAGATAGTCTCAAGGATGAATGAAGGGCAACAAGTACAAGTGATTGCGGTTACAGGCGGCAAAGGAAGCTGTTGGTAAAACAACCCTTTCCGCTAATCTTAGTTTGGGTTTAGCTGAGCTGGGAAAACGTGTAGATCTGATGGATGCAGATCTAGAGTTGGCAAATGTCGACTTATTACTAGGAGATAAAACAAAAAGAAATATTGCGGATGTTCTGGCAGGGGATTTTGAATTACAGGACATCTTAATTGGAGCAACTGGGGGCATAAAGTGATACCAGCATCGTCTGGCACACAGGAACTTGCATCATTAGGAGCGCATGAACAGGCTGGGTTAACCACTGCTTTTAACGGCCTTGGTGAATCTTTGGATGTTCTTGCTATTGATACTGCCGCAGGCATCTCGAACTCTGTAATTAGCTTTGTTCGAGCTGGTCATGAAGTATTAATGATGGCTTGTGATGGACTATCATCTAAAAATGATGCATATGCATTGATAAAAATTCTAAACGAAGACTATCAAATGTCCAAATTTAGAATAGTAGCCAATATGACCAGGTCGGAAACGCAAGGCCGTAATCTGTTCAAAAAGCTAGTGCACGTAACTGATCGATTTTTGGATATAAACCTGAGATATGCAGGTGAAATTCCATTTGATAATTGCGTACGCATAGCGGTAAAAAAGCAAAAGGCTGCAATCAAGGAATTCCCCGGAAGCAAATCATCTATTGCTTACAAAAAACTGACTAAGACTGTCAGCGAATGGCCTATTTTGGACCAGCCGCGAGGACACCTTGGATCTTTTGTAGAGCGATTAGTACTATAATAAATCGGGATGACTGATAATGACTTCAGCAACTGGGGCTTCCGTTTACGACAACGTTAAAACAGTGGGTGACGATAAAGATGAGAATCTTGATGAAGTCGTAGACCGTTATGCGCCACTAGTTAAGCGAATAGCTCACCATTTACTTCTTCGTATGCCAGCGAGCGTACAAGTCGATGATCTTATCCAATCAGGAATGATTGGTTTGCTCGAGGCGTCTAGAAAATATGATGTCACTAAAGGCGCAAGTTTTGAAACCTACGCGGGTATCAGAATTCGTGGCTCAATGCTGGATGAAGTTCGCAAAGGTGATTGGGCGCCGCGATCTGTGCATCGTAAATCTCGAAAGGTAGCAGAAGCGATAAAAACTATCGAAGCAAGAACCGGCAAAGATGCAAAAGTGCAAGATATTGCTGAGGAAATGGAAATCGATCTCAATGCCTATTTCGCCATTCTTCAGGATGCATCAGGAAGTCGCTTATTTAGCTTTGAAGATGTGATGGAAGGTGATGATTCTGCTATTGAGACAGCCGTAGGCGACTTGCCAGGGCCGTGTGATGGTTTGCAGAGGTCTACTTTTAAAGCGCATTTGGCGAAAGCGATTGATGGACTACCTGACCGAGAAAAACTGGTACTGGCGCTTTACTACGATGAGGAGTTAAACCTTAAAGAAATCGGTGAAGTTATCGGTGTTAGTGAATCCCGTGTCAGCCAAATTCACAGTCAAGCAGCATTGAGACTGCGGGCAAGACTTTCTGAGTGGCGCTAGTTTTCAGACTAACATTGGGCGTTAATTTTTAATGATGATTTTTTGGTAATAGAATTTGTATAAGCAAGGGAGTAGCTTGTGCATAAGGTCAAGGAGTTGACTGTAGCTACCTGTCTGAATGAATCTTATTTCTTCATGCTGCCGGTATTAAGTGTCTTAATTGTCAGCCTTTATACTTTGTCAAAGCTGCGATGATTGTAAGCTGTGATGACGCATCTACATAAAATCTTTTGTAATGACAGCGAGCGCGTGGTGCGCAATTTAGTGGGCATACTAGCTCGGCTACACCGCGCAGAAGGCAGTGTAGAGTCAGCAGGGGCGGTGCAAGCGAATTGAAAATAAACAAGTCAATGGATGCCAGTCTCACGTAGCCAAACAAGCTGCTTGCTATGAGAGTTGATTCAGCTTAGTTGGTGTCTAATTTGAGTCTGTCAGAGGCCGAGGCTTATCTGATGAGGCTGTTACATACAAAGCAGGATCGGGTGACCAAGGCAGCTAAGCTTGGCCTAAGCTGGTTTAAGCCGTTAGTTCGCAGTATTACCTGATTTGTAGGAGTTTCGATTACCTTAAATTGGGTGCGTTCGATCGCAGCGTCAATGACCGGTGCATAGACTTAATACCAAGAGACGCTGCTAGGAATAAGTCCTGCCAAACTATAGACATTTACTTTTAGTCGCCTCAAAAACAGCCAAGCACTGCGCTCATTAACGATTAGTGTGCTGGCCATATCCATTAACCGGTTTTCACTGAAATCAGTGTTGAGATTTGCCTCCCTCTTCTACCCTTGCCGCCGAATTACCAGTTGCTGGGGACAGTATTTCGAATTCACTATAATCGACATGTGTTTGTTGAAGGAGTTCACCCCCAGAGCGCTCATTTATAGAACTCCAACGTGTTAAAGCAAAGCGATGTGGAGCACAACCCTAATATAATTATTGGCGAGAACTATAGGGGCAAGCAGGCCGATTAGCTTTAGCCGACCGGTCAGGTTTTCGTGTTTGTGATTTAGCATGGATTCTCTTTCTCGTAGTTGGCTATGGTTTCATAAAGACTTTATGCTCGATTCATATTGAAATCGGGCATAGCTCTAAGGCGCCGCGGAGTCGTTGTCAGTAGGCAAAATTGAGGTGGTTGCCGTGGTTATTTCCTGAAGATCCAAACTGTATTCATAAAAAATAGCTGAAGTCATAGGCATCAAAGGCTTATTTCGATTGATGAAATTTTAATTTGGTTTGAAGATCAGGATTCTAAGATCATTGCATCTAAATGCTTTCGGGGAGTAATCACTCGCTAAACTGGCTATAATGACTAGGTATTTGTAAAGTCCTGATCTTGAGAACCGACACTCTAATGCTAGAAAAACAACTACAACCGACTGATCCGAGGGCGATGCTCTCGGCCGCCAATTTATTCTGCGAAAGGGATGATCGTGTCCTATTTCGAGATTTAGATTTCAGCTTAGCGCAGGGCCAAATTGTCCAAGTTCGAGGGAGCAATGGAAGCGGAAAAACAACTTTATTGCGAATTCTATGCGGTCTCAATGATGGCTATGAGGGGAGTATTCACTGGTACGGTGATGAATTAAGTGAAAGGGCAGATGAATTTGCTGCTGCCCTGTTGTACATCGGTCATCGAGCCGGAGTTAACAAAGTCCTGACTCCGCTGGAAAACTTAAGATGGAGTTGCAGCCTTCACAGCGCAGTTAGTGAGGCGCAGCTGATGGGCGCATTATCGACAGTTGGTCTGAGAGGGTTCGAGTACTCAGCCTGTTTTGGCCTCTCTGCCGGACAGCAACAGCGGGTTGCTCTTGCTCGATTGCTTTTAAGTCCTGCGAAGCTGTGGGTTTTAGATGAGCCCTTCACAACACTGGACGTTAATGGAGTTAGACTGCTGGAAAGCTTGCTCACTCGCCACGCGCAGCAAGGGGGAAGTGTCCTAGTGACCACCCATCATCCCCTTAAAATAGACGGGCTTTTGGAGTTAAATCTCGGATGAATAATGGGGCTACTACAGGAACATCCGCCGGCAGGGCGTTTATATCTACTCTTAAGCGCGATCTGCTGATTGCTTTCAAGCGCAAGAACGATATTGCTAATCCGTTTATGTTTTTTTTTATTGTCGTATCGCTATTTCCTATCGGCATCGGCCCGGATGCGGACAAACTCAGAGAAATTGCTCCTGGGGTGATTTGGATAGCTGCGTTGCTGTCGTCGATGTTGTCCATGGACAGTTTGTACCGTGCCGATTTTGAGGATGGTTCACTTGAACAGCTCTTGCTGTCTCCTAATCCACTGTTTTTTTTAGTACTTGCGAAAAACATAAGTCATTGGCTAGTAAGCGGCTTGCCGGTGATATTAGTGTCCCCGGTATTGGCATATATGTTGAATCTACCCAGTGATGCATATGCAGTGCTGGTTCTGTCTTTGCTGATCGGTACTCCTATCATTAGTTTGCTAGGTTCTATAGCTGTGGCCCTTACAGTGGGTCTGGGCAGCCGGGGTTTGATTCTCGCTGTGATCACCTTGCCAATGAGTGTGCCTGTCTTGATTTTTGGCACGCTGGCGGTTCAATCTCAGCTTAATGGCATTAACCCTATAGGTTACTTGGCGTTGCTTTTTGCCATGTTTGCTGCTGCATTAAGCTTGGCCCCATTGGCATCGGCAGCGGCGCTTCGAATCAGTGTGAATTAGTGTTTTTTATTTGGTCTAAAAGCACCTAATTCTCGTATTTTAGTACGTTACAAACCGTAACAGGGGTACAATACCACCCCGTGGTACAGTCTTTAAATCAAGAGCTTAGGTAAAAATGTATGTGGTTGTGGTTCTCAAAACTTGGCTCGCCAAAATGGTTTTATGAGCTCTCTGAGAAATGGTTGCCGTGGCTAATCGGCGCAATGGTGATTTTCCTTACTATTGGCGTTGTTTGGGCACTATTGTATTTGCCTCCCGATTATCAGCAAGGCTATACCTCGCGGATACTTGTTGTGCATGTCGCGGTAGCAGGGACGTCGTTAGCATTTTTCCCGCTAATGGCTGTTGCCGGAACTATTACCTTGGTTTGGAAAATGAAACTAGCCGATATGGTGGCAAAAAACGCCGCTCCACTGGGCGCTTGGTTTTCATTTATCACTTTAGCCACCGGCTCCATCTGGGGTAGCGCTAGCTGGGGTACTTGGTGGGAGTGGTCGGACAGCCGCTTAGTGTCTATGCTATTTCAGTTTTTCTTGCTCTTAGGTGTTATTTCACTTCGATCTGCTCTGGATAACTCCGAAACTGCATCCAAAGCCTGTGCCCTATTGTCTATTGTCGGTTGCATAAATGTAGTGGTCATAAAGTATTCAGTGGAGTGGTGGAATACCCTGCACCAGCCAGCTAGCCCAATCAATTTGGATTCGGGAAGTGCGAACGGCCCTGAATTTTGGGTAGCGACAGCAATTATGATTATAGCTGTGTATCTGTTTTTTACGGTTAGCCTGATTTTATCAACGCGCAATGAAATTCTACAGCGAGAAAAAAAGTCTCAATGGGTTAGCGATATTGTTAAGAAACAACATGCACAGGCTAGGTCATAGATATGGTTGACGCGATTCAGTTTGCAAGTTTTAGTGAATTTCTAAATATGGGTGGTTATGCCTTTAATGTATGGGCTGTATACGGCCTATTTGTTGTTTTTATTTTTGCAAATTTGCTCGCGCCTAGAATAAGGCGCAAATCAATAATGAAAGAGCAGTATAGAAGGATAGTGCTCAGTGAAGAATCTGATGCTAGTAAAAGTGATTAATGCAAACGAGGAGATGCTCGCTAATTTGACTCCTCAATTTGACTCCTTAGGAGAAATAAAATGAAACCGCATCGAAAGAAAAAACTGGGAATTATCCTGTTTATCGCAGCCGGTTTAAGTGTGGCAACGGGGGTGACTTTATTTGCTCTTAGCCAAAATATAAATATGTTTTTTACCCCTACTCAAGTAGCTGATGGTGAAGTTAAAACTGATACTTATTTCAGAATTGGTGGAATGGTAAAGGAGGGGTCGATAGTGCACTCCGGCGATAGTTTGGAGGTGAAGTTCATAACAACTGACTTTGTGAGTGATGTACCTATTCAGTATGAAGGTATTCTGCCTGATTTGTTTAGAGAGGGGCAGGGTATTGTCGCCGAAGGGAAAGTCGATGTTGCTGGAGTTTTTCAGGCATCGAAAGTACTAGCGAAACATGACGAGAATTATATGTCAGCGGAAGTGAAAGCTGCGATGGATTCAGCTGCTGCGGCAGGTGAAAAACAGAAATCCTATGGTGGAAAGTCTAATGATACCTGAGTTAGGTTCGTTCTCACTTATTTTGGCGTTACTACTTTGCGTAGTACTTGGGACATTACCTATTATTGGTGCGAGCACCAATAATGTTCTATGGATGTCGTTAGCGCGCCCTTTAACCGCTGGAATTTTTGTTTTTGTTGGCCTTGCTTTGGCAACGCTGACCTATGCGTTCGCCACTGATGATTTTTCAGTCCAATACGTTGCTCAGACCTCCAATACCCTCCTTCCTGCTCGGTACAAACTTACTGCTGTATGGGGCGGGCACGAAGGTTCTTTTCTACTATGGACGTTCATGCTGACCGGCTGGATGGTGGCTGTAAGTATATTCAGCAAATCTATGCCGCTGGACTTTTTGTCGAGAGTGCTGGGTATTCTCGGTATGCTCTGCTTTGGCTACCTGCTTTTCATGCTTGCCACATCGAACCCATTTGATCGTGTCGTGCCTTTGCCGCCTGCTGACGGCGCTGACCTGAATTCTGCTTTACAAGATTTTGGTTTCATCGTGCACCCGCCGACGCTGTATATGGGTTATGTGGGTTTTTCAGTGGTTTTTGCGTTTGCAGTAGCAGCACTTTTAAGCGGGCGCCTTGACGCGGCTTGGGCAAGGTGGTGCAGACCATGGGCTAACATTGCATGGGCCATTTTGACAATTGGAATCGCCTTAGGGAGCTGGTGGGCTTATTACGAATTAGGTTGGGGTGGCTGGTGGGCTTGGGATCCGGTGGAAAACCCACCGCTTATTACGTGGCTTTTCGGCACTGCGCTGATCCATTCGCTAGCCGTTACTGAGAAACGTGGGGTCTTCAAAAGCTGGACTATTATGCTGGCAATCTTAGCGTTTTCAGGCAGCCTTTTAGGTACCTTTATCACTCGTTCTGGCTTGCTGACGTCAGTGCATGCTTTCGCCAGTGACCCCTCTCGGGGATTCTTTATCTTAGGTATTTTGGGGATTGCTATTGGCGGTTCTTTAACTCTTTTTGCACTGCGTGCACCAATGCTGAAGAGCGATTTCAGCTTTGATTTAGTCTCTAGAGAAATATTTTTACTGACAAATAATGTCATCTTAGTCGTGTCAGCAGCGTCGGTCTTTTTGGGGACTTTATTCCCAATGGTGTATCAAGCTGTGACGGATGATTTGATTTCCATAGGGCCGCCATATTTTAATTTAATATTCGTGCCCTTAATGTTTTTACTGGTGATATTTGTTGGTATCGGGCCGATTAGTCGCTGGAAAAAAACCTCGGTAAGTTTCTTGGTTAAGCAGCTATCAAAAGTGGCGCTGGCGAGTTTGGCAATCGGTGTAGCCTTACCGCTAGTCATCCTGCTTGAGTTTTCTTTGCCTGCAACAATTGCTATGTCACTATCGGCGTGGATAGTGCTAGGAATGATAAAAGATATTGCGAACAAAACCGCCAATAAGCCAGATTTTATTTCAGGTCTGCGGTCTTTGAGTTATAGCTACTATGGGATGCAACTAGCACATTTCGGGATAGCGCTAATGGTCACGGGCGTCGCTCTGACAAGCTATTTTAGTACTGAAAAAAGCGTGCTTTTGGACGCCGGTCAAAGTATAGATGTAGGTAGCTATGTTTTCACGCTCAACGGTACCAGCCAAGTAAGGGGGGCGAATTACGTAGGGGAAGAGGTGACTATGCTGGTCACGAAGTCAGACGTTCCTATTGCTACATTACTGCCTCAGCGACGGATCTATATCGCGACAGGCACCCCATCTACTGAGATGGCTATCGATGCGGGCTTTTTAAGGGATCTTTTCGTAACCCTTGGTGAGCAAAAGGAAAGTGGGGCCTGGTCAATGACGATATATGTGAAACCATTTATCCGCTGGATTTGGCTGGGAGCTATCTTTATGGCATTTGGTGGTAGTCTTGCCGCTGCAGATAAACGTTATCGTAAGCTTCAAAAACGTACTGAGCAATCGTTGGAAATTAAAGGTGGGGAAGCCCTGCAAGCGGTTTCCTAAATTATGAATAGATTCGTTTTTTTTGTGCCAGTGATAGCTTTCTTTGCCCTTGCATTGATGCTTTGGCAGGGGCTTTATTTAGATACTAAAGCCTTGCCATCAATGCTTATCGATAAGCCTATGCCTGAATTTTTACTAACGACTGTCGATGGCGATGAGGTGACTAATGCTGATTTGCCTGCCCAAGCATTTCTTCTCAACATCTGGGGCAGCTACTGTCTTCCTTGTTTGATTGAACATCCAACTTTTATGCGCTTGGCAGAAGAAGGTGAGATACCTGTGGTTGGGGTTAACTATCGGGACCGGCAAAACTTAGCGCTCAATTGGCTAGATGATAATGGCAATCCATTTGAGTTCAGTATTTTGGATGAGAGCGGCCGGTTTGGAATCGACTTAGGTGTGTACGGAGCACCAGAAACCTATTTAGTAGACGGCGATGGCGTGATCCGTTATCGACATGTTAGCGTGCTCGATGAATCAGTCTGGCGAGAAGAATTTATGCCAGCTATCGCTGAGCTTCGTGGTGGAGAATCCCAATGAGGTATTTTTATACGCCGATCTGTTTAGTTCTTATTCTGCTGACGTTTGGCAATTCGAATATCGCCACAGCACAAGTAGATACCTTTAAATTTGATACCCCTGAACAACAGCAGCGGTTTCGCAAGCTTTCGGATGAACTGCGTTGTCCAATGTGCCAGAACACGAATCTTAGTGGTTCTACAGGGGGTGTTGCTGAAGATTTAAGACGTGAGATTCATCGAATGATTGTAGAAGGGTTGACCGACGCTGATATCGAGAAATTCATGTTTGATCGCTACGGTGACTTTATTTTTTATAAACCTAGATTTCGCGCAGAAACAGCATTTTTGTGGTTTGCCCCTATTCTTTTTCTTTTATTTGGGTTTGCTGCAGGCTACATGGTTTGGCGCAAATCAAAATTGTCAGCTCATCAATCGGCATCGCTTGATGTTGGTCAGCTAAACCGTTTAAACGATCTGCTTGACAGTAAGCAATGATCATAATCTGATTGGAATTTCCTTTGTTCTGGTATTTGTCAGCGATTCTTTTAATTATTGCAGCACTTTTTGTGCTTGTTCCCTTGTGGCTGCGAAGCCGGTCACTTAACTACGTAGGCGCGGCGCTGAGGAAAGATGCCAATATTGCTTTGTTTCATGAGCGCAGAGACGAGCTTGAAGCGGATTATACGTCGGGAAATATCGATCAGCCCAGTTATGATGCGCTGGTGCTGGAGTTGCAGCAAAGTTTACTTACCGATGTGTCATTAGATGATGATGCCACTATCAGCAATGAGTCCAAGGGCAAAGCTCGAAAAAGTAAACCAGCCTTTCTTCAATTTGCCATACTTGTACCTGTGCTTTTCACACTAGCGATACCAATCGCTGCCTATATTCTTTATGAGCGTTGGGGTTATCTAGATGAGGTTGCACTTACCGACCTGTTTAAGCGAACCATAAATAATCAGGATGATGTTGAAGAGGCGAAATCTCTAATCATTAGCCTAGGACTGGCCGCTCAAGAAAACCCAGATCAGCCTTGGCCGCTTTATTTCCTCGGTGAAAATTTTGCGAACGTTGGCATGTTCGCAGAAGCATCACGGTCTTATGAAATGGCCGCTGAGCTGTTAGATGACACGCCAGATAAGGCTCTGGTGCTTGGACGCGTCGCTTTGTCTCAATATATTTTGGCGGGATTCAAATTCACACCCGAGGTTTTGGCTATTGCCGATGAGGCACGGTCTATAAATCCGTCTGAAATTTCAATACTGCAACTTTTAGCGGCTGATGCAGAACAAAGGGAAGACTATGCTGCAGCAATCGAGTATTGGCGATTACTAATTCAATCCAGCCCAAATTCTGAACAGGCGCAGTCGCTGCGTTCAAACATTGCCGCGGCGCAGATGATCTTGGCACGTGATGATCCTGACCTAGCGCAGGGCCCCTCAATTAACGTTAGGCTAAGTTTGGAGGCGGGTTTAGAGCTGCCCGCTAACCTTCGCGTTTTTATAGCAGCTCGCAATGGGGCACAAGAGGGACTTCCTCCTTTGGCAGCTGTAGCGATAACTGTGGGGGAGCTGCCAACGGTTATTAGGCTAGACAATTCTAGCGCTGTTGGGCCTTCCAACTTATCTTCAGCTGAGACTGTGTTTGTTTCTGCTCTTGTGTCTTATGCCGGTGTTGCCGCGCCAAAGGCAGGAGACTACCGTGTGGTTTCTCAAAACTTCTCTCCCAATGGGCAAAATGCGGAGATCGAACTTGTTCTAGCCGATCTTGTTCCTTAGATCTTGCCTGTATGTATTGGAATGAATTTTTTATCATTGCTGTAGCGCACTTGTTTGCGGTCGCGTCTCCCGGGCCAGATTTCGCTGTGGTTTTAAAGCAGAGTGTTACAGGTGGCACTCGCGTCGGCGTCTGGACAAGCCTTGGTGTAGGGTCGGCTATTCTTCTTCATGTGACATACTGTGTACTGGGTGTCGCTGTACTACTCACACAATCCCCAATGTTATTTATGCTGGTTCGTTATTTGGCTGCCGTGTATTTGCTTTATCTCGGTGTGACGGCGATTAGGGCATCTTTTAGCAGCAGTGACGAAAGGGAGGACGTTTCTTCTATTGTTTCCGTGAAACCGCTGCAAGCATTTTACGTGGGCTTTTTAACTAATGGTTTGAATCCAAAAGCCACGCTTTTTTTCCTTTCACTTTTTACTGTGGTGATAAGCCCTACAACTCCTATATTGGTTCAAGCCGGCTATGGCATTTATTTGGCGGTCGCTACGTTTGTTTGGTTTGCATCTCTTTCGGTATTGCTGGGACGCGAAAAATTTAAACGATGGATGTTAAAGCTCGGCGTTTGGTTCGAGCGAATAATGGGTTTTATACTAATTCTTCTTGCCGTTCAAATCGCTGTATTTGCTTAGCAGTTGCAGGGTTGTGCGAGGATCAATTGCGGTGCATCTACCGTGCTAAGTAGGTTATGATTGCCCATAGGCATTAACAATGGCTGCAATAGAAATACCCAATAAATTGGTCGATAATTTTGGTCGCCATATAGACTACGTAAGATTGTCGGTCACCGATCGTTGTGATTTTCGCTGTGTATATTGTATGACCGAAGACATGACTTTTCTGCCTCGCGAGCAAGTACTTTCTCTAGAAGAGTTGTTTCAAGTCGCCCAGGCCTTCACGGAGCTTGGTGTCCGAAAAATCAGGTTAACTGGCGGCGAGCCCATGGTTCGTAGTGGCGTAATGAGCCTGTTTGAGAAACTTGGCACATTGCCTGGACTTGAGGAGTTATTGCTAACCACCAATGGATCACAGCTTGATAAGTATGCAAAACCACTGCGCGCTGCCGGCGTAAATAGAATCAATATAAGTATCGATAGCTTAGACGCTGATCGCTTTAAGCGTATTTCTCGGGTTGGAAAACTCGATAAAGTTTTGCAAGGTATAGACGCTGCTATCGCTGCTGGATTCGAGCGAATCAAGTTAAACTCTGTGATAATGCGCGGATATAATGAAGATGAGGTAATAGCTTTAGCTGACTACGCGATTGAACGTGATATTGATATCGCATTCATTGAGGAGATGCCACTAGGCGAAACATCTGAGCACGACCGTGAGCAAACTACTTGCAGCAACGCATGGGTCAGAGAGCAAATTGAAAGTAAGTACGGACTCGCTGATAGCAACGCTAAAACAGCGGGCCCGTCTAGATATGTATCCTTACTAGATAAGAAGAGCAAAATCGGGTTTATCTCCCCCGTAACACACAATTTTTGTGAAGATTGCAATAGAGTTAGGGTGACAGTAGAGGGCAGGTTGCTGCTGTGTTTGGGGAACGAACATTGTGTCGATTTGCGCGAAATTTTGCGTGACCCTGCAAAGGATTTGAGCGATCTAAAGTTGGCTCTGGTAAAGTCTATGGACATAAAGCCTGAGCGACACTATTTTTATCAAAAAGACCATGTTCAGCCAGTGCGGCTCATGAACATGACAGGGGGCTAATTAGTATGAGCGAATCTCAATCTTTACGTATAGCTGTGGTTACTGTTTCCGATACCAGAACCGAAGAAACCGATAAATCCGGCAAGGTTTTGATCGACTGTCTGGAACATTCAGGCCATTTGCTGAAGCATAAATCCATTATTAAAGATGACGTGTATTTGCTGCGCGCTGAGGTATCGCAATTAATTGCTGATAGCCAAATTCAGGCCATCTTGATGACTGGCGGCACTGGTTTTACCGCTCGTGATAATACTCAGATTGCGATTAAGCCGTTGTTTGATTCTCATATTGAAGGTTTTGGCGAATTGTTTCGCCAGCTGTCTTACGAAGAGATTGGTACTTCTACCATACAGTCCCGTGTTTTCGCAGGATTTGCTAATAACTGTATTATTTTTTGTCTGCCCGGATCGCCAGGAGCCTGTCTTACAGGTTGGACAAAAATCATTTCTAGTCAGCTTGACTCGAGCTTCAAGCCCTGCAATTTTGTCGACAAGCTAAAGCCTGTTTAGCAACTCAATGTAGCAAGATTAATTAAGTGATTGGGAAGTTGACTTCCCGACTAATTTTGCGCGGCTGTCAATTTTAGCGAGTGTGTAGGTGATAGTTGTAAGTGAGGGGTGAAAATAAAGGAGCAAGAGGGGGTAGGGGCTAAATAAACTTAACACCAGCAAAAGCGGGTTGGCCTAGGCTGGTGCTCAGTTAAAACTGCAAGTTGAAGACTAGTCATAATGCCTCCTTCTATTAAGTTAGGTTATACGGACGCGTATAGAATTACAGCTGGAACGGCGAGGGCTGCTAGTACTAATACAACGCTCACTACAGTCGCTTCTACAACCGGTCGCACTTTTCTTAATGCTTCAGTCATATCTTTCTCCTTAAGATTTAGGGTTTGAAAAAGGGGGAACTTTTTCAGTTCTTAGGTTATCTCCAAAGAACAGTGCGTATAGTAACACATAATGTTATTAAAGGTAACACTTTGTGAGAAAAAACCTAATGTGTTGTTAAAAGTAACACAATCTTAAAAACATAAAGTCGATAA
>JBLHVT010000075.1:0-15837 GCA_047628735.1 Glaciecola sp. | reverse complement strand
GTTAATGTCGGGCGCCTAGAGATAGTCGCTAGGAGAAGCGTTCAGGAGAAGCTGCTAGAAGAAGCAGGCAAAAGACCTAGCTAACAGCGCCGGTCAATATTGATAGCGAATAGAGTAAATCACAAGTAATTAAGTTTTTAGGACAGTTAAAATAGTCAGGATAAATTCCAGAGGTATAAAAATGTCAGAGTTACAAGGTAAGGTAGCAGTCATAAGCGGTGGCGCTGAGGGGATAGGGTTCTACATTGCCCAGTCCATGGCTAAGCAAGGAATGAAAGTAGTAATAGGTGATATCGATGCTAAGCAGCTCGATATTGCTCGTCAGGCTCTTGAAGAGCTAGGAGCTGACGTGCTTGCAGTTGAGATGGATGCGGTAAAAATCGAGGATTGGCAAAGTCTTGCTGAGCAAACACTCACTAAGTTTGGCAAGATTCACATGCTGGTTAACAATGCTGGTGTGGGGGCCGCTGCTGGTTCAATCGAGAAAACTAATCACAAAGACTGGCAGTGGGTTCTAGATGTAAATCTGATGGGTGTGATCTACGGTACGCAAGTACTGGTTCCACTAATGAAACAACATGGCGAAGGTGGCTGGCTCATTAATGTCGCTTCGATGGCAGGAATGGGAGGAGTGCCTTTCGCTGGTGCCTATACAGCAACTAAGGTTGCGGTGGTTGGAATGTCGGAAAGCTGGTATCCAGAGTTAAAGCCTCACAATATTCAAGTCTCGGTGCTGTGTCCTGCATTCGTTAAAACTCGAATCAATCTTTCGCATCGCAATAAACAAGATGAATACCAAACCCCTTCTTCAAACTCGGCCCCTTCACCGCAGTCATTAGCTATGGCTGAACACATGCAAAACGTGATCGATAATGGCTTGGCGCCTGAAGTGGTGGGTGAGAGAGTCGTCGAGGCAATTTTAGCGGAAGAGCTCTATATATTTACGCATCCTAACTATCGATCTGTGGTGCAAAAAAGAGCTAAAGCAATTGACGATGCCTTTGCTAGGGCTGAAAAGAGTCCGTTGCTGGCGCATATGTTGGACGAAGAGATTGTTGGTTTTTCATAGAATTTTAACCTAATAAAACATCAACTGAACAAAGCAAAGAGAGAGGAAAAACATGACTGATCAACGCGAGTACGGAATTGTAGTTTACGGTGCAACAGGTTACACCGGGCGCCTTGTGTGTGAATACCTGAATAAGCAATATGGAGTTAACGGCGATGTAGTTTGGGCCATGGCTGGTCGCAGTATGGAGAAATTGCAAAGCGTGCGGGACGAAATGGGTATTCCCAAAGAAGTGCCACTCATTGTCGCCGATGCTGGTGATCAGCAAACAGTAGATGCAATGGTTGCTAGTACCAACGTCGTACTAACCACTGTAGGTCCTTATCAATTATACGGCTCGGATTTAGTTAAAGCTTGTGCGGTGGCTGGCACCGATTACGTTGATTTGTGCGGCGAGCCGGCGTGGATGCATGAAATGATCGCGGCCCATGGCGACAGCGCAAAAGCCAGCGGTGCTCGAATTCTTTTCTCGTGCGGATTTGATTCCATACCCTTTGACTTAGGCGTTTACTTTTTGCAGCAGGCGGCAAAAGAAAAAATGGGCGCGACTTTACCAAGAGTTAAAGGTCGCGTGCGCGCGATGAAAGGCACTTTTTCTGGCGGGACTCTAGCCAGCTTTAAAGAAACTATGAAAGCGGCAGCCAAGACGCCGGGCATGGTAGAAATACTAACCAATCCTTTTGCGCTAACCGAAGGTGTTGCCGGTCCTGAGCAGCCCTCCGGTGCGGCACCTGTTTTTGAAGAAGAGTTGGACAGCTGGTCAGCGCCGTTCGTTATGGCAAGTATCAACACTAAAAACGTCCACCGCTCTAACTTTTTGCTAGCCCATGAGTACGGCGAAGACTTTGTCTATGACGAGATGATGTTCACGGGGCCGGGAGAGGTAGGTGAAGCAACCGCAAAGGCCGTGGCTGCTGATAAATCTATGGCGCAAAGTCCATTGAAGCCGGGAGAAGGCCCATCCAAAGAAGAGCGCGAAGCTGGGTTTTATGATGTTTTGTTTATTGGCTCCAACGACAAAGGCGATGTCATCAAGGTCGGTGTAAAAGGCGACAAAGATCCAGGTTACGGTTCTACCAGTAAGATGATTGTGGAAAGCGCCGTTTGTCTGCTGAAAAACCCTGATGCTGCCAGCGGTGGTATTTGGACTCCGGGTGGCGCCATAGCCAGCTTGCTGATTGATCGTTTGCAGGACAATGCAGGTCTAACTTTTAAAATTGAAGATTAGTTAACGCCGCAGAATTAGGGGTTGGTGGTTAGCCAGCCCCTTCGTTGGTTAATTTTAAAGCTTCATTATCTTGAAATTCCTGTGGCGCCCCAGATGCCATCAAGCCGTTCCAGTTGGAGGATATCGATTTCCTTCTTGCTTTCACATTGTTAACAATAAGTGTCAAAACTTGACTGAAAAGCCAAAATAGTCTAACTTTGCGCCTCTTTTTGATTTTATTGTTGACAATAATGGCTATCCAACTGGATTCTCCCTCAGAATCAGTAGTTAAGCTTGATGCCCTAACTCACGCAGATAGGGCCTTTCAGGCGCTCCAAAGTGATATCACAAAAGGTGATATTAAGCCTGGCACTAAAATCAACGAAACTGAGCTGGCCAATCGATATGGCATAAGCCGAGGACCGCTGCGCGAAGCCCTGCAGCGACTAGAAAGCCGCGGTCTACTCGAGCGAATTCCCCACGTCGGCACCCGCGTTGTGTCCCTTAACCTAAATGAATTGTTAGAAATTTATCAGGTGCGAGAGGCGCTCGAAGGTCTTGCCTGTCGCTTAGCAGCTGAAAACATGACCGATGCGGAAATTGCATCCTTGGCCCTTCTCCTTGAAAAACATGCGGCAGATACTGAAGTTCAATCCGGGCATGCTTACTTTCAGAAAGAAGGTGATTGGGATTTTCATTACCAAATCGTCAAAGGTGCAAAAAACGAGCATCTAGCAAAACAAATTCTCAGCGAGCTGTATCACTTACTGCGACTTTATCGGTATCAATGCAGCTTGTCTGAAGGACGCCCGCAGCGTGCTCTTAAAG
Source organism: Glaciecola sp. (assembly GCA_047628735.1). Taxonomy (GTDB): domain Bacteria; phylum Pseudomonadota; class Gammaproteobacteria; order Pseudomonadales; family Pseudohongiellaceae; genus UBA9145. The sequence continues at coordinate 12,733 of JBLHVT010000075.1, read as the reverse complement.
AGCATTTAGCGATTCTTGACGCCATCGCTGATAGAGACGGTGACTTAGCTGAAATGTTAATGCGTAAGCATATTAGGCAAGCGAGGCTAAATATAGCGCGGCAGTACAAACAACAAGATTTTGATCTAATTAATGAGGTGTCAAAAAAATCTCAAAGAAATAAGACTTAGAAATAAGTAAGAGCTAAAAGGAAGTAAGAACTAATTCAACCGATTTTATTACCCAAAGGTGAACTATGACTGATATAAAGTTATCTCCCGGCGCACGATTTAGAGAAGCCATCAAAGCAGGAGACCCGCTGCAAGTAGTAGGTACCATCAATGCCTATGCTGCGATAATGGCGGAGAAAATTGGTCATCAAGCAATCTATTTATCCGGCGGTGGTGTTGCCAACGCTTCCTACGGCTTGCCCGATTTGGGCATGACGTCGCTCAACGATGTTGTAGCTGATGTGCAGCGAATCACCTCTGCTACTTCTGTGCCTTTGTTAGTAGACATCGATACTGGCTGGGGTGGCGCATTTAATATTGCCAAAACTATTCGTGATATGGAAAAAGCCGGCGCAGCTGCCGTGCACATGGAAGATCAGGTGGCTCAAAAACGCTGTGGTCATCGCCCTAATAAGGAGATTGTATCCACCGAGGAAATGGTCGACCGAATTCGCTCTGCTATCGATGCGCGCAGCGACCCAGATTTCTTTATCATGGCCCGCACCGATTCATTTGCCCAAGAAGGATTGGATGCGGCTATTAACCGAGCTAAAGCTTATGTTGCTGCAGGTGCTGATGGAATATTTGCCGAAGCGATTAAAACCGAGGAGCATTACCGAGCTTTTTCAGAGGCTTTAGATGTCCCTGTCTTGGCTAACATTACAGAATTTGGGCAAACCGAGCTGTGGAATAAAAAAGAGTTAGGTCAATGGGGGGCCGCCATGGTGCTTTATCCATTATCTGCTTTTCGGGCGATGAGTAAAGCGGCCGAATTAGTTTACAGCTCAATCTTGGACGAAGGTGATCAAAAGAAAGTGATAGATATTATGCAGCCCCGTATGGAGTTGTACGACTACCTGGGCTACCACGACTATGAAGAAAAATTAGACTCTCTCTTTGCCGAAGGCAAAAACAAGTAGTCGCTGGCACAGAAGTAAATAAATAAGAAGCCGCTACTTAGGAATTAATAAACAAGTAAAGGCGAACACACAAGTTAAAGCATAAAAAGAATTAGTTAAAAGTTAATTAATTGATTTTTATAAGGATAAAAGTAAGTTTGTACTTACTAACATGCTGCTTTTTCAGCGTACTAAAGAGAGTCTAAAAGAGCCGAGTAGTGATATTTAAGAATAATAGAAATTTGGAATTGGAGAGAAAAAAATGGCTGAGAAAAAATTAAGTGGTGCAGGACTTCGCGGACAATCCGCCGGTTTTACCAGATTATGTACCGTTGGCAAAAGCGGCAGTGGACTAACCTATTGTGGCTATGACATTGCCGAGCTGGCCAAAAATGCTACGTTCGAAGAAGTTGCTTATCTGCTTTACAATAGTGAGCTGCCAACAAAGATTCAACTAGATAAGTACCTGACCAAGCTCAAAGGTTTACGTGCGCTACCGGATGCGCTTAAAACCGTATTAGAAAATATCCCTGCTTCAGCTCATCCTATGGATGTGATGCGAACGGGTATTTCCTTGCTGGGCAACCTTGAAACGGAAATGAGCTTTGATGAGCAGTACGATGCTGCGGACCGCATGATCGCCATCATGCCGTCAATCATGTGCTACTGGTACAAGTTTAGCCATGACGGCGTGCGCATTGAAACTGTCACCGATGACGAATCTGTCGCTGGTCACTTTTTGCACATGTTACGCGGCGAAAAACCTAATGAAATGCACCAGCGGGTAATGGATGTGTCTCTCATTCTTTATGCCGAGCATGAATTTAACGCATCGACTTTTACCGCTCGAGTTTGTGCATCAACTTTGTCTGATCTCCATTCCTGTGTAACCGCCGCAATTGGAACATTGCGAGGACCATTGCATGGTGGTGCTAACGAAGCGGCAATGGATATGATCGAAAATTGGAAGTCGCCGGCGCAGGCCCGCGAGAATATTTTAGGCATGCTCGAGCGCAAAGACAAGATTATGGGTTTCGGTCATGCAATTTACAGTGAAAGCGACCCGCGTAATGTGATTATCAAGCAATGGGCCGAAAAGCTTTCTCATGAAGTGGGCGATACAACTTTGTACCCGGTGTCTGTGGAAGTTGAGAAAGTCATGTGGGAAGAGAAAAAGTTATTTTGCAACGCAGATTTTTTCCATGCCTCGGCTTACAACTTTATGGGGATTCCTACCAAACTGTTTACCCCAATTTTTGTTTGCTCAAGAGTAACTGGGTGGACCGCGCATGTAATTGAGCAGCGTTCTAACAATCGTATCATTCGTCCTAGTGCTGATTATGTTGGACCCGATTCGCGCTCGTGGGTGGACATCGCAGAACGTTAAATCCGGTTGCTTAGAAGCCTGCATAAGCGATTGCTCAGCTAAGCGATGGGCAATTGCATTGCCGACATGGTGCTTTAGAATCTGACGTTGACACTAGGGTTCAAGACATTTCTTTTCAAAGTCGTAACGCGCGCAGGAGAGTTTATTTATGAATACCGCATATCGCAAATTGTTACCAGGCACGCTTTTGGATTTTTTTGACACCGAGGAGGCGGTTGAAGAGATCTCTCCTGGGGCCTACAGAAAATTACCCTATACTTCGCGTGTTCTTGCAGAGCAGCTCGTTAGGCGCTGTGAGCCTGGAGCACTTACCGATTCTTTGAAGCAGCTGATCGAGCGTCGACAGGACTTGGATTTTCCATGGTATCCGGCGCGGGTGGTGTGTCATGACATATTGGGTCAAACGGCATTAGTTGATTTGGCGGGGTTGCGTGACGCCATCGCAGATCAAGGAGGCGATCCATCTAAGGTTAATCCTGTGGTGCCAACACAGCTAATTGTGGATCATTCTCTTGCTGTGGAGCATGGAGGTTTTGAAGCGGACGCGTTCGATAAAAATCGCGTCATTGAAGATCGCCGCAACGCGCAGCGATTTCACTTTATTGAGTGGACAAAAACGGCCTTTGAAAATGTTGATGTGATTCCAGCTGGCAACGGCATCATGCATCAAATTAATTTGGAAAAAATGTCACCTGTTATTCAAGCTCGGAATGGAATTGCCTTCCCCGACACCTGTGTTGGCACCGACAGCCATACGCCGCATATCGATTCACTGGGCGTTCTCGCGATTGGTGTTGGCGGACTGGAGGCTGAAACCGTGATGCTGGGGAGGCCATCAATGATGCGCCTGCCAGATATTATAGGTGTTGAGCTAACAGGTAAACGTCAACCTGGCATTACTGCAACCGATATCGTTTTGGCCATTACAGAATTCTTACGCAATCAAAAAGTCGTTTCTGCCTATCTAGAGTTTTTCGGTGAGGGCGCATCAAAGTTAACTATTGGCGATCGTGCGACTATTTCCAATATGACGCCAGAGTTTGGCGCAACAGCTGCGCTTTTTTACATTGATGAGCAAACTATTGACTACCTAAAAATAACCGGCCGTGAGCCCGAGCAGGTGGCGTTAGTAGAGCGGTATGCCAAACAAACCGGTCTGTGGGCTGATTCACTAAATGACGCTGAGTATGCGCGGGTTCTCACATTTGATTTATCCAGCGTTGGCAGAAACTTAGCTGGGCCGTCAAACCCGCACCGCCGGCTTGCAACAGCTGACCTAGCGCTCAGTGGTATTGCAGTTGATTTGGATAAAGCGAAGGCTGATGAAGCCGCGGGGTTGATACCCGATGGCGCGGTGATTATTGCAGCGATCACATCTTGCACCAACACCAGCAATCCGCGCAACGTAGTTGCCGCTGGTTTGGTCGCAAAGAAAGCCAACGAGTTAGGGCTCGTGCGCAAGCCTTGGGTAAAGACATCTTTCGCTCCAGGTTCTAAAGTTGCGAAGCTTTACTTGGAAGATGCGGGGCTTCTATCTGAATTGGAGACATTGGGTTTTGGCATTGTGGGCTACGCCTGCACAACGTGTAATGGTATGAGTGGTACGCTGGATCCCATTATTCAAAAAGAAATTGTGGACAGAGATTTATATACCACTGCAGTGCTTTCGGGTAACCGAAACTTTGATGGGCGCATTCACCCTTTTGCCAAGCAAGCCTTTTTAGCATCGCCTCCTCTAGTTGTCGCTTATGCTATCGCGGGCACGATGCGTTTTGATATTGAAAAAGACATCCTTGGGTTGGATAAAGATGGTAATGAAATCACTCTAAAAGATATTTGGCCAAGTGATGAAGAGATTGATGCAATTGTTGCGGCTTCCGTTAAGCCTGAGCAGTTCAAAACAATCTACATTCCCATGTTTGATTTAGGCAAAATTGAACCTTCAAAAAGCCCCTTGTATGAGTGGGATCCCGACAGTACTTACATCCGCCGTCCGCCTTACTGGGAAGGGGCCTTGGCTGGAGAGCGGACCATGAAGGGCATGCGTCCTTTGGCCGTACTCGGCGACAACATTACCACCGATCACTTATCGCCCTCAAACGCGATCCAGCTTAGCAGTGCAGCCGGGGCATATCTCGCCAAAATGGGTGTGCCAGAGGCGGATTTCAATTCCTATGCAACTCATCGCGGCGACCACTTAACGGCGCAGCGTGCAACCTTTGCCAACCCGAAACTACTAAATGAAATGGTTAAGGAAAAAGGAGAGGTTGTTCAGGGTTCGTTAGCGCGAGTTGAGCCTGAGGGAGAAGTAATGCGTATGTGGGAAGCAATAGAGATCTATATGAAGCGGTCCCAACCGCTAATCATCGTGGCAGGCGCCGATTATGGTCAAGGTTCTTCACGTGACTGGGCCGCCAAAGGCGTGCGACTTGCAGGGGTTGAGGTTATTGCTGCAGAGGGGTTTGAACGCATCCACCGGCAGAACCTGATTGGTATGGGTGTATTGCCACTTATGTTCAAGGCCGGTACAACGCGAAACACTTTAGGTATTGATGGCACCGAAACGTATGATGTGGTCGGTGATATTTCTTCAGGTGCCACCTTAACTTTGACCATATTACGGGCCAATGGTGAGTCTATTGATGTGCCAATGACCTGCCGACTCGACACCGCCGAAGACATGACCGTTTACGCTGCAGGGGGTGTCTTGCAACGCTTTGCTCAAGAATTTTTAGAGAGCAATGCTGCCTAGATTTGCGGCTCAGGTCTTCTGGAAATCAACATAGGTTAAGAATATGTCTTTTGCAGCACAAGTAAAAATCTCCGCCACCTATATGCGCGGTGGAACCAGTAAAGGCGTTTTCTTTAAGCTGACTGATTTGCCGGAGGTTGCACAAGTTGCTGGCAGCGCCCGCGACAACTTTTTACTGCGGGTCATCGGTAGCCCAGACCCCTACGGCAAGCAAACCGATGGCATGGGCGGTGCAACTTCAAGCACCAGTAAAACCGTTATTCTCTCTAAAAGCACGCAGCCCGATCACGACGTGGACTACTTGTTTGGTCAGGTAGCAATTGATAAACCGTTTGTGGATTGGAGCGGCAACTGCGGAAACTTAAGTGCAGCTGTAGGTTCTTTTGCGATTAGTAATGGCTTAGTTGCAGCGGAGCGTATTCCTGAAAACGGCTTGGCCGTTGTTCGAATCTGGCAGGCGAATATTAACAAAACCATTATTGCAAACGTGCCAATGACCAACGGCGAAGTTCAAGAAACCGGCGATTTTGAATTAGACGGCGTAACTTTTCCTGCGGCAGAGGTGCAAGTTGAATTCATCGATCCCGCGGACGGCGAAGGTTCTATGTTCCCAACGGGTAATTTGATTGATGATTTAGAAGTGCCTGGCGTTGGCACCCTAAAAGCAACGCTAATAAATGCGGGTATCCCTACTATTTTTGTTAACGCCGAAGATGTTTCCTATCAGGGCACAGAGCTTCAGGATGCCATCAACAATGACGAAAAAGCGTTGGCTATGTTTGAGTCCATTCGCGCTTATGGTGCGGTTCAAATGGGATTGATTAATGATGTTTCCGATGCGCAGCAGCGTCAGCACACGCCTAAGGTTGCATTTGTCGCTAAGCCTAAATCGTTTATCTCATCAAGTGGAAAAGAAATTTCAGCAAGTGATATTGATCTTTCAGTACGCGCATTGTCCATGGGAAAATTACATCACGCTATGATGGGAACTGCGGCTGTTGCAATCGGCACGGCGGCTGCCATTCCAGGGACATTAGTAAATCTGGCAGCAGGCGCTGGTGAGCGCAGCGCAGTGACTTTTGGTCACCCTTCCGGCAGTCTGCGCGTGGGAGCTGAGACAGTTCAGGTCAATGGACAGTGGCAAGCCAAAAAAGTAATCATGAGCCGCAGCGCACGAGTCTTAATGCAAGGCTGGGTTTTTATTCCTAGGGGCTCATTCTGATTTTAGGATGCGCAGTTTAGCAAAAACTGCATTGAAATCGGATACTGCGTCAATACGTCGTGGCACGAACTAAGTTCGCACATCATATTCCTACTTATTAGCTCGACGCTATTTATGCATCACTAAGCGGTCACTGACTGTTGTCTCAGCTGTTGGTGGTCGCTGCCAAGGAAATACCTTATGTCCAATAGAATTAATGAATTAGTTGATAGAATCGCTAAACTCGAACATCAATTAGTAAATGAACTTGAGGAACAGCAGGAAGAATTTAAATATAAACTAGTAGGCGCTAAGGTTAAGTTTGATGAGGCGTCGCTCGAAGCTCATCGGGTTTTAAAAGTCGCGATTTTGCCTTGGCTTTTTTCTTCCAAACTTCGGCATATTCTATCGATCCCTTTTATCTACGGCATGATAGTTCCTATCGTCTTCATAGATATCACCATCACTGCCTATCAACACATCTGTTTTAGGCTTTACAACATCGCGCGGGTGACCCGGTCGAAATATATAGTCATGGACAGACATCAGCTTTCCTACCTCAACGGCATAGAAAAGTTCAATTGTCTTTACTGCGGATATGGTAGCGGTGTTATGAGCTACGCCCGAGAAGTAATTGCCCGCACAGAGCAATACTGGTGTCCAATTAAGCATGCCCGAAAAGTTGTAGGGTCCCACAGGAGGTCCCATAATTTTTCCGCTTACGGGGACGCTGCCAACTACAGCTCACAATTGATCAAACTCCGTGACGATCTGAGGGAAGACTGATCGCTTCTTGAGGTTTCGCATTCATACTTAAAGGGCAAAACCGGTTTGTTTTTCTAGTATTTTCGCAGACTAAATCATCTGCAATCTACTTAAGTGTTCTGTGCGTAGTTATAGAGACATCGGACAAAGCTAATGAAAACTCTCTATTGGGTAACCAACGACCTACGCCTTGAAGACAACCCTGTCTTGGCGCGAGCGTCGAAAAGCGAAAGCTTAACTATTGTTTACTGTGTGAACCCACGCTGGTTCTCACCTTTTCGTTATCATTTAGCTTCTCTTGGCTCCCATCGATGGAATTTTTTGCAGGAGAGCATCAGCGACATGAACAGTTCGTTGCTCAAGTTGGGGCAACAGCTACTTGTGCTTTATCAACGCCCTGAGATAGCACTCCTAGAATTGATAAACCAACATAGCATCGATAGAGTTTGCGTCAGTCGTCAGGTCGGTTATGACGAAATCGAGACTCTGCGCTATCTCACCCAGAAGGCGCCAAAGCTAAAAATTGAAGAAGTAGACAGCCATACTCTGTTTGATCAAGACGAGCTGCCTGTTCCTGTCGCACAATGGCCAGATACATTTTCAGGTTTTCGCCGGAAGGCGCAGCAGCTGACTTCACTGGAACCAATAAATAGTCCAACTTCTCTTCCTCCTCCTCCCAAAAATGTGATGCGATCTGCAGGCGACTTGCAACGGCCTCATTGGGTGCCGGCTCCTTCTGCGTCGGCTTGTGAATTCAGGGGCGGTGAGTCGGCTGCTAAACAGCATCTTGATGGTTATTTTGGGACAGCGTTGCCGCTTAGCTATAAAGAAGTAAGAAACAGCTTAGACGGTTGGGATAATTCATCGAAAATGTCTCCATGGCTTAACAGTGGGTGTTTGTCTGCTCGACGTTTAAAACAGACGATTAGCGAATATGAAGTTCAGCATCAGGCCAACGGCTCGACCCAGTGGCTTGTCGTTGAATTGCTATGGCGAGAATATTTTCAATGGTCAGCTCTCAATCTCGGAAGGCGACTTTTTTCGTTTAAAGGCACAGCAAAAGCGTCACCGCTTACCAGTTACTATCCCGAGCGATTTCAAAAATGGTGCTTTGGCAGCACCCCTTATCCGCTGGTAAATGCCTGTATGAATCAGCTCGCCCACACCGGTTACCTTTCTAATCGTGGCAGGCAAATCGCCGCTAGTTGCCTCGTTAATGAGTTGGAGGTTGATTGGCGTCATGGCGCCGCTTGGTTTGAGCATCAGCTGGTGGACTACGATGTTGCTGTGAACTGGGGTAATTGGCAATATATTGCGGGAGTTGGCGCAGACCCGCGCGGCGGACGACATTTCAATTTAACTAAACAAACCGAGATGTTTGACGCGCAAGGCAGCTATCGAGCGCGTTGGGTAAAGGTTGCCGGTGATTTGTCCTTGGATACTCGGGACGCCGCGGATTGGCCTATCGACGTTGAGTAGTGGAAACGTTGCCGGATTGAGCCTGTCGGCAACGTATTTTTCTGTTCCCCCCCTTCCTTTTCTTTACAGCCGATTTAGATGCTGAAGCAGCAGACTTTTAGATTCGTTCGGGTCTTTAGTGACTTGCCCGCTGCCTTGCTTTGCAAGTAATTTCCCTTTTGTTCGTGAAAGCCAAACGCATGTTGCTGCAATTTGAAGGGCCTCATGCAGATGCATTTTTTCCAATTTAGTCAGGGCACGACTTCGTTCATAAGCTTCCAGCAAAGCGGTTCTCTTTTTCGAATCAACCAGGCCTTCGACGTTTGCGCACCAGTCATTTATAACGACAGCGATATCCAAAATAAGGCAGTCTGTCCCGGCATCGAAAAAATCTATAACAGCTGCAACTTTGCCCTGATGAAATAAAACATTGTCTCTAAATAAGTCCGCATGAATTACTGCACCTGGCAGTTTTGTTGCCTTTAGATTAGATCTTACCTGTATCTGTTTCTCGATGAGTTTTGTGTCAGCGGGTGAAAGGGAGCTTTCAATCAGTGCTAGTGTTTGCTGCATCCACTGCACGCCTAATGGGTTCGTGTGTTCAAAGGGCTGGTTTAGGCTTACTAGGTGAATCTTTGCCAAAGTAGTCCCCATCTGGCTAATTTCATTAATAGTGGGCGTCTCTAAATGTTGGCCTTGGATTAAAGGAAATAGCAGGGCGGGCTTATTAAAAACCTGCTGAATCTCAACGCCTTTCTTGTCTGGCAGCGCACAGGGCACCGGCAAGCCAGCCGCATTTAATGTTTTAATAAAAGTTGTATAAAAAGGTAGCTCATCACCGCTGCGATTTTCAAACAGGGTTAGTACTAGTCGCTGATCATCGATGAGAGTCAAAAAGTAAGTCGTGTTCTGAATGCCGTCGGCTGCGCTTTGGAACGTTTGCAGTGGATTCAAATTATATTTACTAAGCAGTTCGCTAATATCGGGCTCTGATAGTTTTGTGTATACAGCCATATGCTAATCGTGGATCCTACAAATTCTTATGTGAGTATTTTAAGGTTGTATGTCGCTGCGGGGCTAGTGAAATATTTTCATCTTAATACGAGCGCTTGGCGCTAGTTAGTGACTACAGCGGGAGTTCGTCATTGGAAGTCGCTGTTTTTGGTTCGGGCTCGAGAAAACTTCTTCCTTCAAAAGGTAAGCTGGAGAGTCGTCTACCGCGATCTGTCTAGGTTGACGGGAAAATCGTTTAGAAGAGAACATTGATAGAGGCATTTACGGGCGGATTCTCTATAAGGCTTGTCGATACCACACTTGGTCTCTGACAATAGTTCAACAGATGGACAATAGACTGGGTAGGATATACTGTTCGTGCTTTGATTATAACAATAAGGAGGATGCGTAATGAGCAAACCTAAAATCGCCGGGATTTCCACTGGTGTGATACTACTCGCCATAATATTGGGCTGGATGTTTACAGCCCCATACCTCAGCAATCAAGGGCTTGGTCGTTTGCCTGGAGTGATAATAGGTGGAACAGCTACGTCTGCTCCAGATGACTTCTCTTATCTTAACGATATTCCCGGTCCGATGAAAATGAAGCAAGCTGGTTTTCCCGAATTGGTTGTGCATTTGTCCTTCGTCGGCACTCAAAGTGGGGTTATTTCTGCGACCCGTCCTGACAATGGCTATTGGGGGGAGCGCGTAAAAGAACGCGGTGGAGATGGTTGGCTGCGGGTTGGCGATCAAACCTTTGAAATGACAGCGACTCAAGTTGTCGACGATAATGAGCGTCTCGCAATGATGGAACAATGGGCTGCTAAATCAGGCAGAACCCTTGATGAACCGCTGTATACTGGATCCGAGCCACTACGAGAGTGGGAAGTTTATTTGTGGACTCCTAGGTCCTAGAGAGAAGTTTGGGTCAAATTTATTTGAGCTTTGCTTAAGTTGATTCTTATAGATCGTTAAATAATTCTGCCTCTAGCAGGATAAAATAGTGCGATAAACTGCCCAATTTTTCACAGAAGCTGATTGGGCAGCTTATCGCTTAGAGCGGTCGACCGGGCCTGTCCAAGTTTTTTTCATACCGGCAGGTTAATCTATTGGCCCAACCTTGCTCGTCTTGACTCTAAAATAAATTGCGCCAGTTCACTATAATCTTCCTATAAGTAGCCTCGGGCTCCTTTTGCAATTGCGCGATCTACTGAATTGGATCTGGGCAACATCGAAGGTCTAAAACTCAGCTGCCTTTTTTTCAAATTCAGCGCTACCCACCGAATGATTCTGCCAACCTAGTTTAAATGCTGAACAACGAAAGGTTTATCTTTGCCGCTGCTAAAGGGAAAGAAGAAGGTAAAAAAAGAGTATGTAGCTCATGCTTCAATTAAGGGTTTAAAAGTTTAAAAAAAAGCCCGAATTGCTTCGGGCTTTTTTTTTCAAATTTAACTCTTATGCTATTTTTTAATAATTCGGACGACCGTCAATCTAGCTCCAGCTAATAATCTAAAGCAGGGAAACCTTAGAAAGCTGAAATTGAATTGGGTTAGAGTTTGCAATAATCGTCATCTGAAGATTGTATTTGGCATTGCCCACATTCACCACCGGTAGTTTAAGAGTCCCTGTGGTTGTATCGAAACCCGCCGCGGTAAAGCTTGTTCCCTGCAGCAATTGCGCATCTGCTACTTGAAAAATCAGCGTTACCGGGTCAGCCAGTGCCAGCGTTAGCCTGTAGAACTGTCCGCCGGCGCTTAGCCTTGGCAGTACTAATTGACCGGTGCTGCCATCGAATGCGCCAGTAGTGTTTGTCTCTGTTGTTATGGGTGCAAGTGAAGAAATTTTCTGCGCTTCACGCAGCCCTGTGTCGTAGGCACCGTTGGTTGTCGCTGCGTTGTCAGTGCTAGTTGCTTCGCCCGCGAAAAAGAGTCTGTTGGAAACAGATTTAGCCAGAACCGCCCTGTCAGCAACAGTAGAACCAACCTTAATGAACGAATAGGCGCCTTTGGCAAATGGGTCGCTGTTCCAACGAGTAATCAACCTATTGATAGGCTCTGGTATGTCAGTGCCCCACATGGTTCTTAAAATTGTCATTGCTTCAGCGACAATTTCATCATCGCTTTTGCTTTCAATTTCCAAGCCATACTTTCCGGCATTGAAACCTAAAAGGTGTTTGTTTCCAGTTGCTTTATGCCAGTTGACCCACTCATTAAAGCGGCCCTTTGGCGTACTAAAATAATTTTGAATAGTGGTGTTGTCCCAGAAAACACTAGGGAACTCTAGCCACACTTTGTTCAGGGAGCCGGAACCTAGGCCTGAAATCGCACTCAACTTGTCGCTGGGTAGAGCAGGACTAAACGTGATGTCGCCAGCTTTGAGCACACCCAGAGGTACAGTTACAATAACTCGGTCACCGCTATACTCACCTTTGTTTGTTGCAATAGTGACTCCAGTTTCGGTGTACGCGACGGTTTGAACAATCGTCTCGGTCTTAATGTTCAGGCCAATGGCTAAGAAGTTGGTGATCGCATCAAAGCCATCCGGGAACAATACATCACCGCCAGAGGAAGCTACGCCTTCGTCAGTTCCAATTTGAGATAGCTCGCTAGCATCCCCGGCGTACTCGTGTTCCTTGACGGTGTTGATTATTGAGTCAAGTGCTTGGGTGCTAAAGCCATTGAGTGCGCCTTGGCTAACAGCAGAATCGAGGACATCCTGCACCGAGGCATCGACATTGCTTGCGGTAACGCTGGCTGCAAATTGAGTGAAGACTTCAGCAAACTGCTGCAGCTGTGCAGAAGTGAGGGGGTCTTCCTTGCCATCAGCACCAAACACGCTGGTATCGTCATAGTCAAATAGGCCGGTCAGCGGTGCGTTGATCTTATTCGCCAGCTCGGTTATTGGATTGCCAGTGATAAAATGAATCCAGCTGGCCCCTAAATCTAGTGGTTTGCCCGTTGATCTGTCGGTCCAGATACGGCCGCCGATTCTGTCGCGAGCTTCCAGAATAACGACCTCGTATCCTGATTCTTGCAACGTCTTTCCCGCTGACAGGCCAGAAATCCC